>CAYSVF010000134.1:0-6771 GCA_964434415.1 uncultured Parvibaculum sp. | reverse complement strand
CCTGCGCCAGCAGATCGTATCGCATCTGATCTTCGGACAAGTCACTTCCCCTGAGTTCGTTTTTCGGGCGCAGCCGACTCGGTGCGCGACAGAAATGTTCCAGCGATTCAAGCAGCCTTATCGCACAACGTCCAGCCGATGCGGGGTTATTGGCGGGCAGGCGCCGCAGAACGTGTAACCGGTGTGTCGTAACGGACAGTTTTTCGTTCCGCAACGGCATCGAATAGGAGCGTTCGCGCCAGAATGAAAGTGGAGGCTTCTGTTGCCAGGTGCCTCCGAACCCCGCCTTACCCTGCTACAGGCAAGGACTTAAAAGAGGTTGTCGCACTGCATTACGCAGCGAGACGTGCCTCAGCATAGTTGTCGTTGGCAACTATTGAATCGGCCCGATAACGGCGGAACCATGCCGAGCGGAAGAGAAGTCTTTACGCCCTCGTCGATCCTGTTTCGCCCCCAGAATGGTGCCGGCGGACCGGCAACACGCTCCTGCATTCGCAGGGAATCTGGTGGAGGCGCCGGGTACTGCCCCCGGGTCCGATGGGTTTATTACACAACCAGTTTACCGCCATAGTCGGAACAAGTCCGACAAGGGGAATATAGGGTCAAAGGCCGCGCTTTTAAAGAGATATGACAGGCCCTCACGCGCCGCCTTTCAGGGTTTCCGCGGGTTTCGACGGAAGGTTTTCCCGCATGAAACGGACGATGTTGCCGCCCATCACCTTGGCGATCTCGTCTCGGGTGAAACCGGCTTCCATCATTTCTCGCGTGAGGACGGCGAGTTCGGAGACATCGAAAGTCGTGCCGACCGCGCCATCGAAGTCGGAGCCGAGCGCCACATGGTCCTCGCCCAGAAGGTCGATCGCATAGCGGATCGCCTTCACGACGCCGGCCGGGCTTGCATCGCAGACGGCGCCTTTCCAATAGCCGACCCCGACAAGACCGCCGGCAGCTGCAACCTGCTGCATCAGCGTATCGGAGATGTTGCGCGGGCTGTCGCAGGCGCCCTTGATGCCGGTATGGGAGATCACCACCGGGCGGGTGGCGGCTTCCAGCACATCGGTCACGGTGGCGGGGGAGGAATGGGCAAGGTCGACGATCATGCGGCGTTCTTCCATCGCCCGCAGAACATCGCGACCGAACTCGGTCAGCCCGCCATCGCTCTTGCCATGGAGCGAGCCGCCCAGCTCATTGTCGAAAAAGTGATGCAGGCCGATCATGCGATAGCCGGAGCGGTAGAAATCCTCGACATGGGCGATATCGCCTTCCAGCGGGTGCGCGCCTTCCATGGCGAGAAGGCCGCCCACCACATCGCGGCCTTGCGCGCGGGCGGCGAGAACGGCTTCGAGGTCTTCGCGCCAGCGGACGATTTCTAGCCGGCCCTCCGAGCGGCGTTCGGCATCGTCGAGTTTTCCGGCCTGGTAGATCGCGCGCTCGTAGAGGCTTGTCCATGCGCGGGCGGGCCAGCGCTGCGCAACCGAGAGCGGAGAAACGACATCAGAGCCCGCATCGTTTTCTTCGTAGTTCTGGCCCATCGGGACCTTGGTCACGACCGAGAAAACCTGGAGCGCGACATTGCCGTCGATCAGGCGGGGCAGGTCCACATGGCCGTCATCGGCGCGGTCCAGCGGATCGCGTATCCAGAGCAGCGTGTCGGCATGGAGGTCGGCGACGACCAGCCCCTGATGCAGCCGCGTGATTTCCTGGGGGATATCATAGGGCTCATGATCGGCAACGCGATTGATCGTTCCGTCCAGCATATAGGGCAGGAGGAAGAAGCCGCCGGCGAGCAGAACGACCAGCGACGCGAGGCCGCCAAGGAGGAAGCGTTTCAGTTTCATGACGTATTTTGTCCCTCGGGGTAAGCGGTGTCCCTTGAAATCATTGGGCTTTTCGCTGCTTCGGTTAACCTGTGCAAGCTGGCGTGTGAACGAGTGTCACGCTACAATTTCGATACATCGATTGGCTGATATCGATACGCTGCGTCAAGTGGTCCGGACCGGGGTCCGCGACCGGACGGGCGGGGGCAGAGATGGCGCGCGACAGGACTGGCGACAACCGGTTTCATACCACGAGACGGGTCTTTCTGACGGGGCTGCTGGCCAGTGCCGCCGCCGGTTGTGCGTCCGCGCCCAAATCCAGTGTCCAGTGGATCGACCCTGAAACGGTGCGCGCCCGGCGGCTCATCCGCGCGGCGGAAGCGCAGGTCGGCGTGACCACGACCTATGACGGGGCCTATCGGAAAATCGGTTTTCCCGGCGGCGACGTGCCAGAGAATATCGGCGTCTGTACCGATGTGATCGTCCGCGCCTATCGCGCGGCCTTCGGGCTCGACCTCCAGCGCCTCATCCATGAGGATATGGTCGCCCATTTCGAGGCCTATCCGAACCTGCCGAAATGGGGGCTCAGCGCGCCCGATCCCAATATCGACCATCGCCGGGTGCTGAATATGCGGACCTTCTTCCAGCGCTATGCGGCGCAAAAACCGATTTCCTCCCACCCGATGGTCTATCAGCCCGGCGACATCATCACCCAGTCGGACGGCAAGACCTTCAACCATGTGGCGATCGTGACCGACAAGCTGTGCTGGAGCGGCAAGCGCTACGAACTTGTCCATAATGTCTCCCGGGGGACGCAGGTGAACGACATGCTGTTCGCCTATCCGATCAACGGGCACTTCCGCTTTCTGCCGCCGCCGGAAGCGGCCCATCTGCCCGTCGCGGCGCTCAAATCCTATCTGAGCCGCGCCAGGGTCTGATTTTTCCGAACGACTCGCCCGAATCTCTCCTTTGCGGCTAAACTCGGCTGAAACCGAGGACACCGCCATGCAGCAATATCTGGACCTGATGCGCCTTGTGAAGGAGCAGGGCGTCACCAAGACCGACCGGACGGGGACGGGGACGAAAAGCATTTTCGGCCATCAGATGCGCTTCGATCTTTCGGAGGGCTTTCCGCTGGTCACGACCAAGAAGCTGCATCTGAAATCCATCGTGCATGAGCTTCTCTGGTTCATCGCAGGCGACACCAATATTGAGTACCTGAAGAAGAACGGGGTCTCCATATGGGATGAATGGGCGGACGAGAACGGCGATCTCGGCCCCGTTTACGGTCATCAATGGCGCTCCTGGCCGACGCCTGATGGCGGCAAGATCGACCAGCTCAAGAACCTCTTGGACCAGATCGCAACCAATCCGGATTCGCGCCGTCTTATCGTTTCCGCCTGGAACGTGGCCGATGTGGACAATATGGCGCTGCCGCCCTGCCATTGCCTGTTCCAGTTCTACGTCGCCGACGGAAAGCTTTCCTGCCAGCTCTATCAGCGTTCCGCGGACATCTTTCTGGGCGTACCGTTCAACATCGCGTCCTATGCGCTCATGACCATGATGGTGGCGCAGGTGACGGGGCTCGAGGCGGGCGATTTCGTGCATACTTTCGGCGATGCCCATCTCTATCTCAATCATATGGAGCAGGCCGAGCGCCAGCTCGCGCGAGATCCGCGCCCGCTGCCGCGTATGAAGCTCAATCCGGATGTGACGAGCCTTTTCGACTTCACCTATGACGATTTCGAACTGGTCGGCTACGACCCGCATCCGCACATCTCCGCGCCGGTCGCGGTATGAGCCGGGTGACATGAACAATGACGGGGTGGGCGCGCAAGCTGGCGCTGATCCTGTTGCTCGTCGTGACGCTCGCGCTCGCCGCGTTCGCCTTGTTCGTCATTCTGGAAAACACGCGGCCGCTGCATCCGGAGAAGTTCCGCGACCGGGTGTATTCGGCGCTGCCGATAGCTGACACGAAAGACCCTGCCTGATGACGAAACTCGCAATCGTTGTGGCCATAGCCGAAAACGGCGTGATCGGGCGCGACAACGGCATGCCCTGGCGGCTTTCGGGCGACATGGCCTTCTTCAAGCGCGTCACCATGGGCAAGCCGGTCGTCATGGGCCGTAAGACGTGGGAGTCGCTTCCGCGCAAACCGCTGCCGGGACGGCCCAATATCGTCGTGACGCGGGATGAGACCTACGAGGCGGAGGGCGCGGAAGTCTTCACCGATGTGGCTGAGGCCGTTGCGCGCGGGATCGATCTTGCGAAAGAGAGCGGTGCGGAGGAGGTCTCGGTGATCGGCGGCGCGCAGATCTATGCTGAAACCATCGATGCCTGCGACCGGCTCTACATCACTGAAGTGCATGCCACGCCGGAAGGCGACACGCATTTTCCGGCATTCGACCCGAGCGCATGGCGCGAGGTCTCGCGCGAGCGGCATGAAGCGGGCGAAAAGGATAGCGCCGCCTATTCCTTCGTGACGCTGGAACGATAAGAAGGCAGGGAAGAAGAAAATGACATCGAGTGACATGGAGATGGCCACGTCGCTGCAATATGTGACGTTTCCGTCGCTGCATGAAGAACCTCTCGCCATTGCGGCGCGCATGGCCGTACCGGCGAAAGAAGGGAAGAAACCGGCCGTCATCATCCTGCATGGCTCGGCCGGACCGTCGGCGCGGGAGACCGGGTATGCCGATGCGCTCAATGCCGCGGGTATCGTGACGCTGGAGCCCGATCTCTGGTCGGCGCGCGGCATTGGCGGCGGTTCGGAAGGCCGTCCCAAAACGGTGGTCGAGACATTGCCCGATGTTTACGACGCACGTGCCTTTCTCGCGGCTCATCCCGAAGTCGATGGAACCCGTATCGGCGTGATGGGCTTTTCCTTCGGCGGCGTCGCGTCGATGCTGGTTGCCACCCAGGCGCAGAATGATCGCTTCCTGAAAGAGGGGCATTTCAAGGCCATGATGCCGGTCTATCCGGTTGCCTCCGCCTATAACCGCGTGCCCGGCTTCGAGTTCGGCGATCTCGTCGACGCGCCGGTCATGATGGTAACGGGCGAACTCGACGAGTATGACGACGACCCGGAAGCCGGGCCGAAGCTTGTCGCATCGCTCGACGCGGCGGATGCGGCGAAAATCAAAGTGCATGTGATGAAGGGCGCGCATCATTGCTTCGACATGCCGGGGGCGAATGTGGTGGTGACCGACCCGGTCTCTCATCGCGGGGCAGGCGGCGAGGTGCATATGATTTTCAATGAAGAGGCCATGGAGATCGCGCACAAACTGGCCGTCGATTTCTTTTCGGGCGCTTTGTGAGTTTCGGGCCGTTCGGCGCTTGAGTGTCGATGACCCTGTTGTCAGAATGCGCCCTCCCCAAAACCGAGGTGATGTGATGGATGTAAAAGCGGCGGTGGCTTTCGAAGCCGGCAAACCCCTTGAAATCGAGACGGTGCAGCTTGAAGGCCCGAAAGAGGGCGAGGTGCTGGTCGAGATCAAGGCGACGGGCATCTGTCACACGGACGCCTTCACGCTTTCAGGTGCGGACCCGGAAGGCCAGTTCCCCGCCATTCTCGGTCACGAGGGCGCAGGCGTGGTGGTCGATGTCGGCCCGGGCGTGAAGTCGCTCAAGAAGGGCGATCACGTCATTCCGCTCTACACGCCGGAATGCCGCGAGTGCAAAAGCTGCACGAGCCACAAGACGAACCTCTGCACCTCCATCCGCGCAACACAGGGCAAGGGCGTGATGCCGGACGGCACCAGCCGCTTTTCCTACAAGGGCAAGCCGGTGCTGCACTATATGGGCTGCTCGACCTTCGCCAACTACACGGTGCTGCCCGAGATCGCGCTCGCCAAGGTCCGCGAGGACGCGCCTTTCGACAAGATTTGCTATATCGGCTGCGGCGTGACGACGGGCGTGGGGGCGGTTGTCTTCACCGCGAAAGTAGAGCCTGGCGCCAATGTCGTGGTGTTCGGTCTCGGCGGTATCGGCCTCAATGTCATTCAGGGCGCGCGCATTGCGGGCGCGGACAAGATCATCGGTGTCGATCTCAATCCGGCGCGCGAAGAGATGGCGCGCAAATTCGGCATGACGCATTTCGTCAATCCGAAAGAGGTCGACGGCGACCTTGTCGCGCATCTCGTGGAGCTCACCGATGGCGGCGCGGATTACAGCTTCGAATGCATCGGCAATGTGGATGTGATGCGCCAGGCGCTGGAATGCTGCCATCGCGGTTGGGGCGAGAGCATCATCATTGGCGTGGCGGGCGCGGGGCAGGAGATTTCCACGCGTCCCTTCCAGCTCGTCACCGGCCGCGTCTGGAAGGGCACCGCATTCGGCGGCGCGCGCGGGCGTACCGATGTGCCGAAGATCGTGGACTGGTACATGGACGGCAAGATCGACATCGACAGCCTTATCACCCACACCATGCCGCTCGAAGACATCAACAAGGCCTTCGACCTGATGCATGAAGGCAAGTCGATCCGCTCTGTCGTCGTTTACTGAGGCGGAAAATGAGTATCGAGATTATCGAAGAGCATCGCTGTTTCGACGGTGTGCTGAAGATCTGCCGCCATGCGTCTCAGGCGACGGGCACCGATATGCGGTTTTCCGCCTATGTGCCGGATGGCGACGGGCCTTTTCCCGTCGTCACCTGGCTTTCGGGCCTCACCTGCACGGAAGAAAACTTCACCACCAAGGCCGGCGCCTATGGCACGGCCAGTGCGCTGAAGCTCATCGTCATCGCGCCGGATACGAGCCCGCGCGGTGAGGGTGTCGCCAATGACGAGGCTTACGACCTCGGGCAGGGCGCTGGCTTTTATATCGATGCGACAGAGAAGCCCTGGGCGCCGCATTTCAAGATGCAGAGCTACATCACCGAAGATTTGCACACCATCATTGCGGCGAACTTCCCGGCGGATATGTCGCGTCACGGCATTTCCGGCCACTCCATGGG
>CAYSVF010000133.1:0-6823 GCA_964434415.1 uncultured Parvibaculum sp. | reverse complement strand
GCACCGTCTAAGTAATGTGCGTGAGCAGCACGTCTTGGCTGCCCTCGGACAGTTCGCGCTTCTGCGCCTCCGTCTGACATTCGGGCTCATAAAGGCTCAGCGACGGATATTGCCTGTGCAGGCGCGCCACCACATGCGGCAGAAGATAGGGTCCGAGCGTGGAGAGAGAGCCGAGGCGGATCGTGCCGGCCAATCCGGTGCGCCCTTCGCGGGCGAAGTCCAGTATCTCGCGCGCACCGGCCAGCACGGGACGGGCTTTCGCCACCACTTCACGACCGAGCGGCGTCAATGTGACTCCCGACCGGCTTCGCTCCACCAGATGCAGGCCCAGCGCCTCCTCCAGCGCCTGAATCTGGGCGCTCAGGGTCGGCTGGCTGACCCCCAGCCGTTCCGCCGCCCGCCGGAAATGCGGCACCTCGTCCAGCGCGGCAAGATATTGGAGTTGCTTCAATGTCGGTTCGCTCGGATCCATCGCGAGACGCGCTCCTGATAGATTTTTTCTATCAAACTATCGCTCGAGTTTGCATTTTCTTCAACACCGCTTCGGCCTATCTGATTGATGTGTGCATCAAAACCGGAGAGCTTGAGAGTTGAGTGTCATCATCCAGCGTATCGGCGAGTTCCTGAAACTGGAGTCCGCCTCGGGGCTTATCCTCATGGGCGCGGCGCTGCTGGCGCTGCTGGCCAATAATTCGCCGCTAAGCCCCTTGTACGACACGCTTCTCTCTACCACCGTCGCCATCCAGATCGGCGAACTGGAAATCTCCAAAGCGCTGCTGCTCTGGATCAATGACGGCTTGATGGCCGTTTTCTTCTTTCTGGTCGGGCTGGAGATCAAGCGCGAGCTCATTCAGGGCGAACTGTCGAGTTTCGACAAGGCCGCCCTTCCCGCCATCGCCGCGATCGGCGGCATGGCCGTCCCGGCCCTCATTTTCGTCGGTATCAACTCGGGATCGCCCGATACGCTCAATGGCTGGGCCATTCCCGCCGCCACCGACATCGCCTTCGCGCTCGGCATCCTCATGCTGCTCGGCAATCGCGTCCCCCTGGCGCTGAAGGTGATGTTGCTTGCCGTCGCCATTATCGACGACCTCGGCGCGATCCTCATTATCGCGCTCTTCTACACGAGCGACCTTTCTCTCGGTGTGCTGGGCCTCGCCGCCATCGGCTTCGCCGCGCTCATTTCTCTCAACCTTTCAGGCGTTCACCGCATCTCTCCCTATGTGCTTATCGGCATAGTGATCTGGGTGTGCGTCCTGAAATCCGGCATCCATGCCACGCTGGCCGGCGTGCTTATCGCACTCACCATCCCCCTCCGGACCGGCGATGGCGTGGATGCCGGAGTTGCGGGAGACCATCAATCCCCGCTTCACAAGCTTGAGCATGACCTGCATCCTTGGATCGCCTATATGGTCCTGCCCCTCTTCGCCTTCGCCAATGCGGGTGTCTCCTTCAGCGGCATGTCGCTTTCCGACATTACCGGTGTCTTGCCGCTCGGCATCGCCCTCGGCCTCATCATCGGCAAGCCGCTGGGCGTGTTCGGCTTCAGCTATCTCGCGGTGAAATCCGGGCTTGTGAAGCTCCCCGAGGGACTGAGCTGGTCGCATGTGGCAGGCCTGTCGGCGATCGCCGGTATCGGCTTTACCATGAGCCTCTTCATCGGCACGCTCGCCTTCAATTCCGGCGACCTTCTCAATGAGGTCCGTATCGGCGTGCTGCTCGGATCGACCGTCTCCGCGCTCGCAGGGTACTTCTTCCTGCGCGCGGTACTCGGGCAGGACAAGGGCGGCGAAACGGAAGACCGTCCGGTTTCTCCCGCGGGTCAGTCCGCTTCCGCGTCGCCGTCCTGATCCCGCGGAAAGAGGAGAATGTCTTCCGGCGCCACGCTCAACCAGACCTCCGCGCCAGGTTCGATATCCGACAAACGAGCAATATGGGCGGTCAGTGTCTGGCCGCCCGTTTTCAGCTTCAGGTGAAGCCGGGTCGCGCGCCCCACGAAGACGCGAGATGTGACGCTCGCCTCGGCGGCGTCCATTCCTTCCGGCCTTTCGCGGGTCACTCTCACAGCCTCGGGCCGCATCAACGCCACAAGATCGCCTGCAAGACCGCCTGACGGCACCGCGCCGAACGGCGTCACGGCCACCGTGCCGTCGCCGGCCACGGAAAAAGCGTTGGATTCGCCCAGAAACCGCATGGCGAAAGGCGTCTGCGGGCGCAGATAAAGCTCTTCAGGCGTTCCCTCCTGCTCGATCAGGCCTTCGCGCATGAGCGCGATGCGGTCGCCCAGGATCATCGCCTCTTCCGGATCATGCGTGACGACCACAGCGGCGACGCCGGTTTCGCGCAGCACTTCACGCAATTCTTCATGCACGCGGCGGCGTAATACCGTGTCGAGACCGGAGAAAGGTTCGTCGAGCAGCAGGATGGAGGGATCCGGCGCCAGAGCACGCGCCAGCGCGACTCGCTGCTGCTGACCGCCGGAGAGAACATGCGGATAATCGCGCGCCTTCTCCGACAGGCCGAGCCTTTCAATCAGAGAGGCGGCCCGCTTTTCCGCATCGGCCGTCCCGCGCGGCATACCGAACAGCACGTTCTCCATCACCGTCAAATGAGGAAAAAGTGCAAAATCCTGAAAGACGAACCCGACATTGCGCTTCTCCGGCGGCAGGTGCAGCCCCTTCCCCTCGACCGCGCGGCCGTCGAGCTCGACCGTGCCGCTCCAGGGCGTTTCAAGACCTGAAACGATGCGCAGCAACGTCGTCTTGCCGCAGCCGGACGGCCCTAGGAGGCAGGTCACCCCCTGGCCGGCAACCGACAGCGACACGCCGTCGATCACCGCGCGCCCCTCATAGCCGTGCCTCATATCCTCGACCCGCAGCGCGGCCATAGCGCTCACATCAACACCTCTGTTTCCGGGCTCGCGCCGAAGTCCCGCGCTTTCGTGATCGCCCGGCTGATGATGAGGACAGGCAGAAGACCTGCCAGTGCAATGGCGAGCGAAGGAAGAGCGGCCTCGGCAAAACGCTCGTCAGCCGCCAGAGAATAAGCAGTCGTGGCCAGCGTGTCGAAGTTGAAAGGCCGAAGCACAAGCGTTGCTGGCAACTCCTTTATCACGTCGACAAAGACCAGCAGGATCGCGGTCAACAGGCTGCCACGAATGAGCGGCAGGTGGACATCGCGCAGCGTTCCCGTTGCTCCCCGCCCCAGCGTTCGCGCCGCCATGTCGAGCGACGGCCGCAGGCGACTCAGCCCGCTTTCCACCGTGCCATGCGCCAGGGTCAGGAAACGCACCAGATAGGCAAAGAGAAGCGCCGCCACGGTGCCCGACAGGATGAGCCCGACCGACACGCCGAAAACGCTCTCCGTGAAACTGTTGACCGTGCGGTCGAAAAAACCGAAGGGCACGAGAATGCCGATCGCCAGGACCGCACCGGGGACTGCATAGCCGAAACTCGCCGCGCGCGCGGCCAGCGCAGCCGGGCGGGAAACGCCGAGCCGTGTCGAATAGGCCAGCCCCACCGCAACCGCGACGCAAAGAAGGGCCGCCGCGCCGCCCAACGTCACGGAGCGCAACATCAGGGCCAGGAAATCCAGCGACAAGGCTGTTGAAAGTCTGACGCCCGACAGCCTTGCTAGAATGATCGCCGGCAAAAGGAAACCGAAGAAGAACGGCAGAAAACACAACAGAGATGCACCCGCGCCTCGCCATCCGTACAGCCTTTGCCGTGGCGGCGACTTCATCCGGGACGTCTGAACGTAATAGGCGCGGCGTATGCGGCCCCTGCGCTCCAGCCAGACAAGGCCTGCAATGAAGACAAGCAGCACCAGCGCAATCTGCGCGCCGCCCGCCGCGTCGCCCATCACCAGCCAGACGTTGAAAAGTCCGGTTGTGAGCGTTTGAACCGAGAAGAGATCGACCACGCCGAAATCGCTCAGCGTTTCCATCAGGCAGAGCATTATCCCCACCATGATGGAAGGCCAGGCAAGGGGTAGCGCCACGCGCCGGAACGCATCCCATTTTGTGCAGCCCAGTGTGCGCGACACTTCCAGCGCGCAAAGCGACTGCTCCAGGAACGCGGTGCGCGCCAGAAGGTAGACATAGGGAAAGAAGCTCATCGTCATCACGAAACCCGCTCCTCCGAGGGAGCGTATCTCGGGAAACCAATAGTCGCGGGGTGTCTGCCAGCCGAACAGATCGCGCAACGCCCCCTGAACGGGGCCCGCATATTCCAGAAGATCGGTATAGACGAAGGCAACCACATAGGCGGGCATGGCGAGCGGAAGAAGTAATGCCCATTCGAGAAATCGCGCGCCCGGAAAATTGTGCATGGTGACAAGCCATGCGCAGGCGGTACCGGCGAGGAAAACACCGATCCCGACAAACACCGCCAGCTTGATGGAGTTCAGAACATAGCCGGGCAGCACCGTCTCCCACAGATGCTGCCAATTATCGCCGATGCCACCGGTGAGCGCGATCCAGGCCACCGCCGCGACCGGAAACGCAACCAGAAGCGCCACAAGCAATGTGAGGCCGGAGCGGGCACGCTCGGAAAAAAGAGGTGGACCGGCATCCATCCGCCCCGCTTTCCGCCCGGCACCCCGCCACCGAGGCGCCAGTTTCGCCATGTCAATCAAGCATCAGGACCCTGCGTTGAAGTCCACTTCGTTGACGAGCCTCAGCGCCTCGTCATGCAAGTCGGCAATCACGGCGAGGTCGACTGTATCGGCCTTGAATTCGCCCCAGCTCGCTACCGTATCGGACCATGGAACGCCTGGTTTCACCGGATATTCGTAGTTGGACTGCGCATAGATTTCCTGAGCCTTGTCCCCGGAGAGGAATTCCAGCAGCGCCACGGCCTCTTCGCGGTTGTCGGCGCCCTCAAGCACCGTCGCTCCGGAAATGTTCACATGCGCGCCCGCTCCATTCTGATCGGGAAAGATGATGTAGGCGGCTTCGGCCCACTTCTTCTGTTCGGGATCTGCCAGCATCTTGCCCATGTAGTAGGTGTTGCCGATCGCCAGATCGCACTGGCCTTCATAGATGGCTTTCACCTGGGCACGGTCATTGCCCTGTGGCTTGCGTGCGAGATTGGCCTTCACACCCCGCAGCCATTCTTTCGTCCGCTCCTCGCCATGTCGCGCAATCATGGCGGCGACCAGACCCAGATTATAGGGATGGTCGCCGGGACGGATGCAGATCCGCCCTTTCCATTTTTCGTCGGCAAGCCCCTGATAGGTCGTCAGCTCCCCCTCCGGCACACGCTCCCTGGACGCATAAACGACACGAGCGCGCTGGGTAAGTCCCCACCATTTACCGTCTTCCTGGCGATACTGCGTCGGAATATTGGCCGCGAGCGTGTCGGTCATGACGGGGGACGCAAATCCCGCTTCCTGCACCTCCACAAGGCGCGGCAGATCCGAGGTGAGGAACATGTCGGCGGGACCGGCCTCGCCTTCAGCCTTCAACCGTTCGAGAAGCCCCGCCTTGGCGTAGACCATGTTGACCTCGATACCGGTCTGCTCGGTAAAGGCCTCGAAGAGAGGTTCCATCAAATAGGGCTGGCGGTAGGAATAGACATCGACCTGCCCTGCCTCCTCCGCGGAGACGGAGCGAATTTCGCCCAGGAGAAAGCCCGCAGCCATTGCGGCCGTTCCGATCAGCAGAACGGCGAGACGGCGTTTGCGGCGATGGCTTTTCATGTCGGCGTTCATGGCATCCTCGGAAGCTATGCAATTGCATCCTTTTTATTGCGGATCATTCTTAGTAACAAGAACAAAGGCAACATTCGGCCAGCTTCCGGGCCAGTTCCGGCGGTGATACCAAAAAACCACATCTGAGCAGGTTCTACGGGTAATAACGCTGTTACCCTTTTATGCGACCTATATCGGACCTAAATAGGTCGCCTATATCGAAACAATATAGGCGACCGGCCGGTTTCACGATCGGTTCCGCAAGGGAACAAGGCGATTTCTCCCCGATGCAGGTATCCACGCTTTGCCTCGGAGCGCTCATGCTGGGCGACTCCACCGGATATGAGATCAACAAGCTGTTCGAGGACGGCCTGTTCAGCCATTTCATGGATGCGAGCTACGGCTCCATCTATCCGGCCCTTACGCGCCTGACCGAGCAAGGCATGCTCACCTGCACCGCCGAAGCACAGGATGGCCGCCCCGATAAAAAGGTCTATTCGCTCACCGACCGCGGGAAGGAAGCGCTCCGCGAGGCGTTGATGTCCCCGGTATCCCCCGACAAGCACCGCTCCGAGTTCATCTTTGCCTCCCTCTTTGCCTCGATGCTTCCCGGCGAGCGCGTCGCTGAACTGGTCGATGCCCAGCTTGCCCATTGCCGCGAAGACCTCGCCCGTATCGAAGACGCTCTCGCATCCGATATCGATCATTCATCCAAGCGCTTCGTCCTCGGCTACGGACAAGTCGTGATGAAGGCATCCATCGAATATCTCGAAAAACATCGACAAGACATCGAGGCGGCCGCCTCCCCCGAAACAGCGCCGGACGGTGCGGGCATTCCGGCCTGAACCGGATAAGACATTCAGAAATCGGTTAGTTAAATGAAACGCTCATACCTTATTGCCCTCATCATCGGCGCCGTCTTCATCGTCTGGATCGGCCTTGGCCTGATTTTCGGCGACAGCGGCTCGCAGACTGCTCAGAAAGATGGCGCCGCGGGCGCACAGGAAGACCTGGTCGGCGTGCGCGTTGTCAAGCTGACGGCGCAACCCAAACGCACTTCGATCGTCATTCGCGGTCGCACGGAAGCAAAACGCGCCGTGAAGGTGCGCGCGGAAACGGCAGGCATCATTGC
>CAYSVF010000132.1:0-6864 GCA_964434415.1 uncultured Parvibaculum sp. | reverse complement strand
CCGCTTTACAGGCGCAAGCCCCTGACTGAAACTTGAATTTCATATTGGGCGGGAGACGCGGCTGGTGGGACCGCATATGCCATATGCGGCCATGCTGACATGTGCCGCGGCGATGTTCTGTGGGACGCCTGCATTTGCAGGCGGCTGGCCCATGGCGCCCGGCACCTCACAGATAATCATTCGCGCCACGCAATCCAGAGCCGACACACAATTCGACCATGCCGGCAAGCGGCAGGATATCCTCCCCTACCGAAAACGGGAAATCGCGGCCTATGGCGAATACGGTCTCTTCAAAGACCTTACCCTTCTCGGGGAATTGGCCTGGAAACAGGACCGCAAGAACTGGCACGCGGGCGCCCGCTTCACCAGTCAGGGTTTTTCGCGGGCAAAACTCGGCATCCGCTACGCGCTGGGGGAATGGCAGGGTACGGAGTTTTCTCTCCAGCCCATCGCGACCATCCATCTGATGAGATCCGGCGACGACCCCTCCATGCCTGGCCCCGGCGACACGGATATCGAGGCCGGAGGCACGCTCGCAAGCAGCGACACATTGCTGGGCATGGATATCTTCACTGTCCAGGAAATCGGCTACAGCTTCTCCGGCGGCGGCCGCCCGGACAAACTGCGCGCCGACGTCACGCTGGGACTGAAACCATGGCAGGGCGTGATGCTGCTCGTCGAAAGCCGCAACGCCGCCAATCTCGGCGATTTGCGCCGCCAGGGCACGCAGGAATCGAAACTCGCCGTCTCTCTCGTTTATGAAGTAGCGAAGGATTGGTCGGTGGAAGTGGGCGCGCTCCATACCGTGTTCGGCCGCAACGCGCTGGAGGAAAGCGGCGTTACTCTGGGATTGTGGCACCGCTTCTGATCGGCACATCGTCACCGGAAACCGCGCCGACCACCGGCGCTTCCGTCTCGCCCGCCGCGATCCGCAGCATGGAGAGAACATCGGTATCGGGCGGCGCATCCACGCCCGAGCCCGGCACGTCTCTTTTGAGCTGGGATAGTGTAAATCCCATCTGTGTCTCGTAGCTCCGCTCGGTCTGGTTGCGCAGCCGCTGCTCGGCGCGGTACCAGGCCTGCTTCGTGACCCCGTCGCGGCAAGAGTCCAGCTCCGCGCCCCGCGCGCCCCAGCGGCGCTCCACACAATGATAGGGATCGAAGGACAGGCGAAAGAGCCGCTTGCGCACATCCTCGAAACTCAAGCCGCGGCGCGATTGATCGCTTGCCACATAGACGATGCGGCAAAGCTGAGCCTCGCTCCCGTAGAGCGCGGCAAGATCGGCGGCGAGATTGCCGCCCGAATAGTCGAGCTTCGCACTGCCCTCTTTCGCCATCTTCAGAAAGCGCGCGACCTGCTCCTTCAATTCGACGAAGGAGGATTTAAGCCGCGCATCGCGCGACGGCGTGGAATAGGTCTCCCAGTCGCCCGATGTGCCATAGATGTTGTTCGGCAGATGAGACGGCTGCGCTCGTTCCTGAATACCGGCGCGCAAGGCGGTGTCGACCGCCTGCACACGATAATGAAGATCGTCGCAGAGCTCGCGCATCATCAGGCGCGTCTCGCGAACGGGGTCGTAGACGACATTATGCGCGGCCACCGCCTGACGCACATAATCGTAATACCCCATGTCCTTTCCCTTGAAGAGAAAGCGCGCTGCGTGCCAGTTGCGATTGTGCTTGTCGGCATTGCCGTAGAACTGCTCGTCCGACCAGTCTTTGAGCGTCGCATTCGATGCAGGCACGACGTGCCCGCCGACATGCGAGCCGTTCTCGTCCGGCGATGCCCCGACCAGCGTCAGCGGACGGAAATTCTTGAACCCGGCCCCCATGCCGGGCGAGGCGCGCACAAACCGCTGGCCGTAGCTCCCGCGTGTCAGCGAATTGTCCGGATGGCTGTCGATAAAGCGGATACGCCCGTCCGGCGTTACCTTGTAGACGACGGCGACATGCCCGTTCGGATCGTAGATCACGGTGCCCGGGCGGATCGAGCTTCGGGAAATCCTCACGGGGTAGAAGTCGAAAGGCTGCCCGCGGCTGATACCCGGTTCGAAGCGATACATGGCGGTCGAAATCGTGTTCGTCATCTCGCGCATGGCCTGATAGCCGTTCGGATAATTCCCCGAGACCGACGAGACGAAATCGCGGCGGCTGTAAACGTAATTGCCGTGCCGCGAATAGCGCAGGTCCCGCGAGCGCCCGACCGCCGCCACGCCATTGGCATAGGAAAAGGGAAGCCCGTTCTTCCAGGCGAAATAGCCCCGCAGCATGTATGGCAGGTCCGCGCAATCGGCGTAGAAGAAAAGGCCTTTGGGGTCGGAAGCCCGATAGATGTTCCACGAGCCCTTGAGGCATTCATCGAAGGTCCGGCAGCCGCTCTCCCCGATCGCGGTCACGAAGGCGGCGAAAGCGCGCTCGTCACTCTCCGTCCATGCCGTTTTTGTGATCCGCCACTGAAAGTCGCGCGGCGCCTGCGCATCGACAGGCGCGCGGCCCGCCGCATAGTCCGGCCCGTCCAGCGCCGTGCCCACAGGCGCCATGGCCTCCGCATGCGCCGGCACGACGCCGGTCAGCATCAAGACCAATCCGGCGTAAAACACCGTCAGCAGCTTCATGAGGAAGCCCCTTCCCCTCGCGCCAGATACCCCGCTCACACAGCTAACCATAAATCGGGAGAGCTTGTCTTTCGCCGTATTGCCTTTCTTTTAAGTCTTGAGTTAATTAAGTAAGGAAAACAATATGGGCGCATGGAAATCTTCACAGCACTCGCCGATCCCACGCGGCGTCAGATCGTTGAGTTGTTGAGCGGGGGCGAACTTTCCTCGGGAGAGATATCGCGCCGCTTCGAGATGAGCGCACCCGCCATCTCCCAACATCTGAAGGTGCTGAAAAAGGCGCATCTCGTCCGCACACGCGTGGATGCCCAGCGGCGGATCTACTCGTTGGACCCGCAAGGGATTTCCGAAGTGGAGCAATGGCTGCAGCGTATCCGGCAGTTCTGGAATCCGAAACTCGACGCGCTGGAACAGGCACTCCGCGCGGACGCCGACCGGGAGGACAATTCATGAGCGACGAGTACGGCAAGCTGATCGACCGGCACACGGTGCGCTTCGAGCGCCTGCTACCTGGCCCCATCGAACGCGTCTGGAAATATCTGACCGATGCGGAACTGCGCGGCACATGGTTCGCAGGCGGTCCGATGGAACCGCGCGCGGGCGGAAAGATGGATATCGTCTTCGACAACAGCCATCTCGGGCCCCACCCCGCCGAGCCGCCCGAACGCTTCAAGCAGTATGGCGGTCCCTTCGAGAGCAGGCATGTGGTCACGATCTACGAGCCGCCGCACAGGCTCGGCTTCACCTGGGGCGACGATCTTGACCCGGAAGGCTGCGTCGTCGAGTTCGAGCTGACCGAGGAAGGCGACAAGGTCCGTCTCGTCCTCACCCATCGACGGCTGTCGGACATCGACGGCGCGGTCAACGTCTCGGGCGGCTGGCACACACATCTGCAGATGCTTGCCGAACAGCTCGAGGGCAACCCCAGGACGCCCTTCTGGACGGCGTTCGACGGTGTGGAAGACGAGTATCGCCGCCGCTATGCGGGCAAATAGTGAGAGAGGGAAACATGGCGGAAACGACGATAAGACCCTTCCTGATGTTCGAGGGAAAGGCCGAGGAAGCGATGAACCTCTATCTGTCCCTCTTCCCCGGCGCGCGTATCGACAGCATCACCCGCTACGGGCCGGAAGGCCCCGGCCCCGAAGGCTCGGTGCAGCTCGCGGCCTTCACCTTGGCGGGCCAGCCGGTCATGTGCATCGACAGCAATGTGTCGCATGGTTTCGGCTTCACGCCGTCTTTTTCCTTCTTCGTCGATGCCACCTCTGAGGAAGAGCTCTCTGCCCTCGCCGCGGCGCTCGGCGAAGGCGGAACGGTCCTCATGCCGCTCGACAATTACGGCTTCAGTCGGAAATTCACCTGGCTCAACGACCGCTTCGGCGTCTCCTGGCAGCTGAACCTGCCCTAGGATACGAGCTTTCCCAGCAAGGTCCGCACCTCATGAAGGTCCGCCATGACCGTCACGCATTTGGCTCGTATCTCATCGGTCGGCGGCACGATATCGGGCACCATGACCGGCATGGTGCCGGCCGCATGGGCCGCACGGATACCGTTATGGGAATCTTCCAGCACCACGCAATGCGCCGCCGCGAGCCTCAGAGCCGCGACAGCCTTCTCGAAGATTTCCGGATGCGGCTTGCCCTTCAACACCTCGTCGCCCGTGAAGATGAGTTCGAAATGCTTGCGAATGCCCGCCTTTGTCAGATGCGCTTCCGCAACGGACCGGTTGGACGAGGTGGCAAGAGCGATGGGCACGCCCCGGCTCTCCAGCGCCAGAAGAAGATCCGCCGCCCCCGCTTTGAGCGGCACGCCGTCGGCAAGCAACTCTCCCGCAATGACGCCGATTTCCGACTTGTAGGCATCGAGCGGAAAATCCGGACCGAAATGCGCTTGCAGCATTCGGTACCCCTCCTGCCCCGGCACACCGATCAACGAATGGAACAGCTCATCGCTCATCTCATACCGGAGCGCGGTGCAGGCCCGCTGGAGCACGACCTTGTAGATACGCTCCGTATCGAGCAGTAATCCGTCCATATCGAAAATCACGGCTTCGACGGGATTGGGAAATGGCATTGTCCGGAACCCTGCAACAAACCAAGAAGGGGAAGCTTCCGCTTCCCCTTCTCAAACATCAGTCGGCAGCCTGAGAAGCCTTTGCCCTGGCAGGCACAAGATCGGGCGGCGTCGCCTCGTCCACCATATGGCGGAGCGCTTCTTCCAGCGTCATCGAGGTCTGCTCCTTGCTGCCGAGGCGCCGGATGGAAACGGTCTGTTCCTCCGCCTCGCGCTTGCCGGCCACGAAGATGACCGGCACCTTCGCCACCGAATGCTCGCGCACCTTGTAGTTGATCTTCTCGTTGCGCAGATCGGCCTCGACGCGAAGGCCCGCCGCGCGGAGCTGGCGCACGGCCTCTTCCGCATACGCGTCCGCTTCCGACGTGATCGTCGCGACCACCACCTGCACCGGCGCGAGCCAGAGCGGGAAGCGGCCTGCATAATGCTCGATCAGGAGCCCCATGAAGCGCTCGAACGTACCGAAGACCGCGCGATGCAGCATGACCGGGCGATGGCGGTTGCCGTCCTCGCCCACATAGCTCGCATCGAGCCGTTCCGGCAGCACATAGTCGAGCTGCAGCGTACCCGCCTGCCAGGTGCGGCCGATGGCATCCGTCAGATGGAATTCGAGTTTCGGCCCGTAAAACGCGCCCTCGCCTTCCGCGATATCGAATTCGAGCCCGGCCGACGTCAGCGCATCGGCGAGCGACTTTTCCGCCCGGTCCCATGTCGCATCGTCGCCCGCTCGGACTTCCGGTCGCGTGGCGAGCTTGTAGGAAATCTTCGTCAGTCCCATGTCGTTATAGACGCGGGAGAAAAGATCGAGGAAACGGCGCGTCTCGTCCGTCACCTGGTCGTCGCGGCAGAAGATATGCGCATCGTCCTGCGTCATCTGGCGCACGCGCATCAGCCCGTGCAGCGCGCCATGCGGCTCGTTGCGGTGGCAGCAGCCGAATTCGGCCATGCGCAGCGGCAGGTCGCGATAGGACTTCGTGCCCTGCTTGAAGATCTGCACATGGGCCGGGCAGTTCATCGGCTTCAGCGCCAGCAGGTTCGCCTCGCCCGTAATGACCGGGGCTTCTTCATCCGTTGACGGAATTTCGTCCGGCACGACGAACATGTTCTCGCGGAACTTGCCCCAGTGGCCGGACTGCTCCCACAGCTTGTTGTCGATGAGCTGCGGCGTCTTCACCTCGTTATAGCCGTCCGCATCGAGCTGCCGGCGGATATAGGCTTCCAGTTCCCGCCAGATGAGAAAGCCCTTGGGGTGCCAGAAGACCGACCCCTGCGCCTCCGGCTGGAAGTGGAACAGATCCATCTCCTGGCCGAGCTTGCGGTGGTCGCGCTTCTCCGCCTCTTCCAGCATCGTCAGATAGGCTTTGAGGTCCTTCTCATTGGCCCAGGCCGTGCCATAGATGCGCTGAAGCATCTCGTTGCGGCTATCGCCGCGCCAATAGGCGCCGGCGAGCTTGGTGAGCTTGAAGGCCTTGCCCAGCATGCCCGTGGACGGCAGATGCGGACCCCGGCAAAGGTCTTTCCAGTTACCCTGCCGGTAGACCGAGATTTCCTCGCTCTCGGGCAGGTCGGAAATGATCTCCGCCTTGTAGACTTCGCCGATTTCCTTGAAGTGCTCGATGGCCTCATTGCGGTTCCAGACCTCGCGCTGGATCTTCTCGTCGCGATCCACGATCTCGCGCATCCGCTCCTCGATCTTTTCGAGGTCTTCCATGCGGAAGGGCTCTTCGCGCGCGAAGTCGTAATAGAAACCGTTCTCGATGACCGGGCCGATAGTGACCTGCGTGCCGGGGAACAGCTCCTGCACGGCCTCCGCCATCACATGCGAGGCGTCATGGCGCAGCAGGTCCACGCCGTCGTCGCTCTCGCGCACCACCACTTCGATGGCACAATCATGATCGATGGTCGTGGAGAGGTCTTTCATCTCCCCGTCGATCTTCAGCGCAACCGCCTTCTTGGCGAGCGACTTGGAGATGCTTTCGGCAAAGGCGAAGCCGTCCACCGGTTTTTCGATTTCACGGACCGAGCCGTCCGGCATTTTCAGTGCAATCATTATCGTCTCTCATGCCCGTCATGCGGGTCGTTTCTCAAACAGTCCGTGCAGCGTCTTTTTTCGCCTCATGCGCCTTCATGGTCTCGGCGGCCTTTTTCTTCATCATGCGCTCGGTCCAGATGCCAT
>CAYSVF010000131.1:0-6880 GCA_964434415.1 uncultured Parvibaculum sp. | reverse complement strand
GGCATCGTGCGCAGCACGCTGCTGCTCGATGAAAAGGGCGTGGTGCGCCGGGTCTGGCCGAAAGTGAAGGTCAAAGGCCATGCGGAAGAGGTTCTCGAGGCGGCCAAGGCGCTTTGACCCCGATGACGATCCGCGATTTCCCTTCTCTGGTCCATGCGGCCTGCGCCGTGCTCGCGACCCGGGATGCGGACGCCAAGGCCGCGCTGGCGCGGGCGGCGGCCGCTGCCTGGAAAAGCGGCACACTGGCTCTTCTGCCTGCCCAAGGCGATGTGCCGACCCCGCCCCTCCGGCCCGGCCGGCCTGACGCCCCTCGATTGCTGCCGCCCGCCGAAATGCCGCGCAGAAGCTTCAAGGGTGCGCGGGGCCGGTTCGCCCTCCTGCACGCGGTCGCCCATATCGAACTGAACGCCATCGACCTTGCTTTCGACATCGCGGCCCGGTTTGCCGGGCAGGATTTGCCGCGCGCCTTTTTCGACGACTGGGTGAGTGTTGGCGATGACGAGGCTCGGCATTTCGGTCTGCTTCAGGCTCGGCTCGCCGACATG
Source organism: uncultured Parvibaculum sp. (assembly GCA_964434415.1). Taxonomy (GTDB): domain Bacteria; phylum Pseudomonadota; class Alphaproteobacteria; order Parvibaculales; family Parvibaculaceae; genus Parvibaculum. The sequence continues at coordinate 6,335 of CAYSVF010000131.1, read as the reverse complement.
GGCGGTCGCTATGGAGACCTGCCCGCGCATGACGGGCTGTGGCAGGCGGCGGAAGAGACAAGAAACGACCTGATGGCCCGGCTGGCCGTGGTGCCGATGGTCCTTGAGGCGCGCGGCCTCGACGTCACGCCGGGCATGATCGACCGGCTGGAAGCGGCCCGGGACAGCGAAAGTGCGGGGGCACTTCGTGTCATCTATGAGGAAGAAAAACGCCACGTCGCAGCTGGATCGCGATGGTTCCGCCATCTCTGCGAAAAGCAAGGCCGGGAGCCGGAAGCGGTTTTCCATGAAACCGTCAGGCGACATTTCCGGGGCGACCTCAAACCACCCTTCAACGATGCGGCGCGGCTGGAAGCGGGCATGCCTTCCTCCTTCTATGAACCGCTGGCCCGAATCCTGCGTGACGAAGCGTGAAATGAGAGATTCAACGAATTGCTACAAATCAACGCTCTATGAACGCCTGTTAACCATTAACATCAACACTAAACGCGGTTATGTTGATATTCTGTCTCAAAATGGGTGAGATAGGCGCGAACATCATGGGGGAATTGGGGCATTGAGGGGCATGCACCATCAAAATGCCGGCTGGTTCAGCCGGATTCTTACGTATTGGCGCCACCATTACACGGAACGCCAGATCTATATTCGCAGCCATGGACAGGTTCAGTTCATGTCGCTGCCCCCGCTCACTCAAGCGGCATTCGCGGCCATCGCCTTCGTGTTTCTTGGCTGGGTGGCCTTTGCGTCGGTCAATGTGGTGTTCAAGGAGCAGATCATCGCATCCAAGGACCAGCGTTACCGCAAGATGCAGGGTGCGTATGAAGAGCGCATGGCGCAGCTCCAATCCGCCTATGACGAGCTGAACGGCCAGCTTGTCATCTCCGAAGAGCGTTTCCTTGCAACGACCCGTCAGCTTGAAGAAAAACACAACCAGCTAGCCGCCCTGATGGCCGCGCGGCAGACCGCTTCCAACGAGCTGGACGTGATGCGCCAGCGCTATGCGGCGACGAGCAAGCCCCCCAGCGACAGCGACCGCGGCAATTCTCTCCTGATGCGCGCCGACCAGGCATCGACCAAGACCACCGTTCTCAACACGACCACCCGCCCGCAGCAATCGGCGGAGCTGGAGTCGGTCGGCGGCCCGGCCCAAAGCGAGAGCGGCATCGACTTTTCCAGCCTGCTCCGCAGTTATCAGAATGAGACGGCGTCCCACATCGAGACGCGCCTGGATGCCCTCGCGGAGGCCCAGCAATCCCTCATCAACACGGTCGAGGAAAAGACGGACCGCCGGGTTCGCGAACTCAAATCCATCATGCGCATGACCAAGGTCATCGATCCCGACACCTTCGTCGGACGAAATTCTTCCGATGACGAAGAGACCGGTCAGGGCGGGCCGTTCATCAGTCTGACCGGCAGCGCGGACGGTGAAGGCGAAGGAAACACCTCCTTCACCCGCCAACTCTTCAGGGTTAATCGAAACCTTAAGGAAGAGGCGAAACTCACTGAATCTATTTCTAGAATTCCTCTGGCATCACCGCTGACACACTATCGTATCACCAGCGATTTTGGGCCCCGTCGGGACCCGTTCAACGGTCGCATGGGATACCACCCCGGCCTCGACATGGCGACGGCCTACGGGGCGCCGGTTTATGCACCGAGCGAAGGCGTTGTCACATTTGCCGGCTGGAAGAGCGGCTATGGTCGTTTTGTCGAAATCAGCATGGGGAACGGCTTCAAGACGCGGTACGGCCATCTGAGCCGCATTGATGTCAAAGCTGGCCAGAAAGTTGCATTCCGACAGGTCATAGGCAGGGTTGGGTCAACCGGCAGGAGTACCGGTCCTCATCTTCACTATGAGGTGAAGTATGACGGCATTGTCCGGGACCCATTAAAGTTCATTGAGGCAGGGCAATATGTTTTCTCGAAACAAGGATAAAGACGTCGCCGCCAGCAACGGCAGCGCAACCCCGAGCATGGCGCCGACACCTGCGCCCTCTCCGTCCCGTCGTCCGTCGTCGGGTGTGCGGACTGCGCCGTCCATCATTTCCAGCGACCTTGTCGTGCATGGCAATCTGACGGCGACCGGCGACATCCAGGTCGACGGCACGATCGAGGGCGATATTCGCAGCCAGTCGCTGACCATCGGCGAGAAGGCGTCCATCACAGGCGAGATCGTGGCCGAGGACATCGTCGTCCGGGGCCGTGTGCATGGCACCATTCGCGGGCGCCGCGTGCAGCTTGCCTCCACCAGCCATGTCGAAGGCGACATCCTTCACGAAGCGCTGGCGGTTGAAACCGGCGCGTTCTTCGAAGGCGCCTGCCGTCATTCCGACGACCCGATCAGCCAGCCCGATGCGTCGTCGACGCCGCGCCCCGCGCCGCGCCCGGCCGAGGCCAGCCACATGTCCAGCAACGATACCGGATCGCGCCCTGTGGCGGCTTCCTCGTCCGCCGAGAAACCTGGCGAGAGCCCGATCGTGGTCAAGGATGGCGGCGTTGTCGTGAAGCGCCCCGCGGCGCAGTAAACGATACGCTCCGGTCTGCCGCGCCCCGCCCCCCTGCAAGGGCCGTAGACGGGACCAATGAATCGAAAAGGCCTCGCCGGTGATCCCGGCGAGGCCTTTCTCGTTCCAGCAGGCAATGCCCTATCAGGCAATATCCTCGACGGCCTCGTTCTGGCCCTCGATGCGGGCGGCAAGTGATGCGGCCATGAACTCGTCGAGATCGCCATCCAGAACGGCCTGCGGGTTGCCGCTCTCAACGCCCGTGCGCAGATCCTTCACCATCTGATAGGGCTGCAACACGTAGGAGCGGATCTGGTGACCCCAGCCGATATCGGTCTTGCTGTCGGCCTCGGACTGGGCCGCATCCTCGCGTTTTTGCAGCTCGGCCTCGTATAGCCGGGCGCGGAGCATGTCCCAGGCGGTTGCGCGGTTCTTGTGCTGCGACCGCTCGTTCTGACAGGCAACGACGATGCCGGTCGGAATATGCGTGATGCGCACCGCGCTATCGGTCGTATTGATGTGCTGACCGCCCGCGCCGCTTGCCCGGTAGGTGTCGATGCGCACATCGCTCTCGCTCACCTCGATATCGATCTTGTCGTCGATGACCGGATAGACCCAGACGCTGGAAAAACTGGTATGGCGGCGCGCCGCGCTGTCATAGGGCGAAATGCGCACCAGCCGGTGCACGCCGCTTTCGGTTTTCAGCCAACCATAGGCATTGTGGCCCTTGATCTGGAGCGTGGCGGATTTGATGCCCGCCTCTTCGCCGTCATGGCGCTCCATCAGCTCGACCTTGTAGCCCTTGCTCTCCGCCCAGCGCGTATACATGCGCAGAAGCATGGAAGCCCAGTCCTGGCTTTCCGTGCCGCCCGCGCCCGCATGGACTTCGAGAAAGGCGTCGTTGGAATCGGCCTCGCCCGACAGCATGGTCTCGATCTGGGCCGCCTGCGCCTCGTCCAGCGCCGCCTTCAAAGCCTGCTCGGCCTCGCCCACGATGCTGTCGTCGCCTTCGGCCTCGCCGAGTTCGATCAGTTCCACATTGTCGGTAAGGGCGGCTTCGAGCGAGCGGTAGCGCTTGATCGCTTCTTCCAGCCGCGTGCGCTCGCGCATCAGCTCCTGCGCACTGTCCGGATCGTTCCAGAGATCGGGATCTTCGGCCTTCGCCGTCAGCTCGTCGAACCGTTTGAGAGCGTTATCCCAGTCAAAGATGCCTCCTCAGCAGTTCGAGCGACTGCTTGAGTTCGTCAATCGTGACCTGGGTCTCGGCGCGCATGGATTCTCGTCTCCGTTGAAGAGGGCCGGAAAATAGGCGTTGGGGCGGATGCTGTAAAGGCGTGGGAAGCGCCTAATAAAGTCCGCCCGTCCCCGCGCCGACGGAACCGTCGCCATAGGAACTGCCGGAGGAGGAATCGGTTCCGGTATCGTCCTTGCGTTGTCCCAGCCCGCCAACGACATCCGGCTGCCCGTCATTGTCGTTGCCGGCAGTCGGCGCGGTGCCGGTCTTGAAGGCTTCCAGCACGACATGCTGCGTGCCGGGACCGGCGAGCTTGCCGGTGTCGCCGTCGATCTTCACGAAGTTGATGCCGGGCGGAATGCGGAAGGGAATGGCCGGTTTGTCGGCCAGCGCACGCTGCATGATGTCTGCAAAGATCGGCGCGGCCACGCGCCCGCCGGTTTCCGCGCGGCCCATGGGAATGGGGTCGTCGAAACCGACATAGACGCCAACCACCAGATTGGGCGAATAGCCCATGAACCAGGCGTCGCGTTCCTCGCTCGTGGTGCCGGTCTTGCCCGCCAGCGGCTTCTTGACCTTGCGGGCAGCGGAGCCGGTGCCGTGCTGGATAACGCCTTCCAGCAGCGAGGTGACCTGATAGGCCGTTTGCGGGTTTTCGACCTGGGGGCGGTCGTCCGGCAATTCGGGCGGCTGCAGGCCCGGCTCCCAGGGCTCGTCGCAATCGGGACAGGCGCGCTTGTCATGCCTGTAAATGGTGCGGCCGCGGCGGTCCTGCACGCGGTCGATCAGCGTCGGCACGACCTTCTTGCCGCCATTGTCGAGAATGGCATAGGCCGATGTCATGCGGAGCAGCGTCGTGTCGCCCGCGCCCAACGCCATGGAGAGGACCGGCATCATGTTGTCGATGACGCCGAACTTCTCCGCATAGGCGGCAACCTTGTCCATCCCCACATATTGAGCGAGACGAACGGTCATCACGTTGCGCGAATGGACGAGGCCATAGCGCAGGGTCGAGGGCCCGTGGAAATTATGTTCGTAGTTCTGCGGCTTCCAGAGGTCCTGCCCCGGCCCGGGATCGAGCACGAAGGGCGCGTCGAGAACCAGGCTCGCGGGCGTGAACCCGCTGTCGAGCGCGGCGGCATAGACGAAGGGCTTGAAGGAAGACCCTGGCTGGCGCATCGCCTGTACCGCGCGGTTGAACTCAGACAGGCCGTAGCTGAAGCCGCCCTGCATCGCGAGGACGCGGCCCGTATGCGGGTCCATGGCGATGGCGCCTCCGTTCACCGCCGGTACCTGCCTCAGCGCATAATGGTCGGGTTTGGCGTCGGCGGCGATGGATTTGCCATCCTTGTCCACCGGTTCGACATAGACGACATCGCCCACTTCCAGCACATCGCCGGCCTTCTTCACCTCAGGGCCGAGATAGACCTTGTTGACCGTCTTGCGGGCCCATTTCATTTCGCTGAGCGGGATCGTGCCTTTCGTGGTTTCGTCGGCGAACTTGCCGCTGGGCAGTCTCTTCGGGCGAATTCCGATCTGCGCCTTGTCGGCGTCGACGCCGAGCACCACCGCAAGCGTCCAGGGCTTGAGATCGTCGGGAAGGTCGATGCCCGTCAGTTCGTCGCGCCAGCTTGCTCCCGCCTCCAGCTTTTTCAGCGGCCCGCGCCAGCCATGACGCCGGTCATAGGCCTCGAGCCCCTTGCGCAATTCTTCGGTGACGATCTGCTGCAAACCGGTGTCAATGGTCGTGCGCACGGACAGGCCGCCCTTGAGCAGCTTGTCATTGCCATAGCGGTCCACCAGCTCGCGTCGGACCTGCTCCACGAAATAGCTGGCATCGGCGATCTGCACGCCGGCGTCGCGCATGTTGACGACGAGGTCCGTGGCCTGCGCTTCCTTTGCCACTTCCGGGGTGATGTAGCCGTCTTCCTCCATGCGGCCGATCACCCAGTTGCGGCGGGCGACGGCGCGATCATGGTGGCGATAGGGATGGTAATTGGCGGGGCCCTTGGGCAGCGTCGCCAGATAAGCGGCTTCGGCGACGGTGAGGTCGTCGAGCGACTTGTCGAAATAGTTCAGTGCCGCGGCGGCCACGCCATAGCTGCCCGCGCCCAGATAGATCTCGTTCAGATAGAGCTCGAGGATCTGGTCCTTGGTGTAGGCGTGCTCCAGCTTGATGGCCAGAAGCGCTTCCTTGATCTTGCGGTCGAAGCTCACTTCATTCGTGAGCAGGAAGTTCTTCGTGACCTGCTGCGTTATGGTCGATGCGCCGACCAGGCGCCGCCCCCTGAAGACATTCAGGATGTTGTCGAACACCGCGCGCACGATGCCTCGGGCATCGATCCCGCCATGCGAATAGAAGTTCTTGTCCTCGGCGCTGAGAAAAGCGTGGATCACGCGGCGCGGGATCACGTCGATCGGCACATAAAGACGCCGCTGTTCGGCATATTCGCCGATCAGCCGGCCATCGGCCGCATGCACGCGCGTCACCACGGGCGGCTCGTAATTGGCGAGCTTGGTGTAGTCGGGGAGGTCCTGGTTCAGCTGCCAGACGACGTAACCGCCCGCCAGCAGACCCACGAACATGAGCGTCAGGA
>CAYSVF010000130.1:0-6880 GCA_964434415.1 uncultured Parvibaculum sp. | reverse complement strand
GAGTAGATGTTGCAGGACGCCCAGCGAATGTCGGCGCCCAGCGCGGCCAGCGTCTCGATCAGCACGGCGGTCTGAATGGTCATGTGCAGCGAGCCGGCGATCCGCGCACCCTTGAGCGGCTGCGACTTGGCATATTCCTCGCGCGTGGCCATCAGGCCCGGCATCTCGGCCTCGGCGATTTCGATCTCCTTGCGGCCGTAATCGGCAAGCGAGATGTCCTTAATGACGTAATCCTGTTTGGCACCCATGGGCGATATAACTCCTTTGGTGTCGTCGGTCTGTGTTTTGCCTTGCGGGCGCAGCACCGAACTCTGCGAAAAATCGCCGATTCCGGCGGTAGCGCACCCCGCGCAAGGCCTTGGGCCCCGCGCCAGCGTAAGCCGGTCGGCCCGGCAAATTCGGCGTGGTTATAACAAGCCCGACCCGATGGGGCAAGGACGACATAAAGAAATGTTTATATCTTTGTTTCCGAAAGACTAACGACGGAGCGGCGGCTCAGTCCCGCTCGCCGAACCCGTCCTCGACCAGCTCCGCAATGGCCTTGAGCGCCATTTCAGCCTGCGGCCCCGACGCCTCGACCTCGATGGTAGAGCCTTGCGCGGCGGCAAGCATCATCAGCCCCATGATGGAGGTGCCGGGGACGGTCTGCCCGTCGCGGCTCACCGAAATATCGGCCTTGAACTGCTCGGCCACCTGCACGAAACGGGCGGAGGCGCGGGCATGAAGGCCCCGGCTGTTGACGATGGTGAGGGTGCGGCGGCATTCGCCGTTTTCGGAAAAAGAGGCGCCGTTTTCGGAAGGGGAGGCGCCGGAGGTCCCGGATGCGCGGTTTTCTTCCTCCCGGGGCATCTGCGAGGTCACGCGCCGTCGCCCGCGAGGACGCGGCTGGCGATGGAGATGTATTTCCGGCCGGATTCCTGCGCCTGATCCACCGCCTCGCGCAGATCCTTGGTTTCGCGGACGCTGGCCAGCTTGATCAGCATGGGCAGGTTCACGCCCGCGATCACTTCCACGCGCGCCTTGTCCATGACGGAAATGGCGAGGTTGGAGGGTGTGCCGCCGAACATGTCGGTGAGCAGGATCACGCCATCGCCGGTATCCGCCTTGGCGACGGCATCGAGTATGTCCCGGCGTCGCTGCTCCATGTCGTCATCGGGGCCGATGCAGATCGCTGCCACCTGCTTTTGCGGCCCCACGACATGCTCCATGGCCGCCACAAACTGACTGGCGAGCTGGCCATGCGTAACGAGTACTAATCCGATCATCCACCGCCCTCTTTGCCATCCGTCTTCGCTTTACGCGGCAGGCCGCCTTCTTGTCATGACGAATGGCTCAACTCGCGCCCGCTAAACCCACATCGTGAACGTATTTTAAGCAGGTTGGCAAGTGTTGCAGCGCAACAATAAGGCAGTTTCGCGACGCCTTGGCCTTCAGGCCCCGCCCAGAATGCCGTCCTCGCCCGGGAAACCGCGGTCGGGCAGCACTTCAAGCGCCAGCCGCAGCTTGTCGGCGGCCGTCAGATCGAAGGCGTGCAGCCGGATCAGGGGCAGGCGAACGCCCTCGATTTCCTCGAATTCCGGCGCCGGAAAACGCGGCACGTCGTCCCTCGGCACCAGCTCGGCGATGAGCCGCACCGCCGCCCGGTCGATCACGGGGACGCGCAAAAGGCCAAGGCCGCGCAATTCGATGAGGCCGGTCAGCGCCTGGGGAGCGGTCGCGGCAAGCCCGTCCTGCGAGGCGCAAAGATGCACCTGATCGTCGGCGACGAGGCGCGTCTCGCCGCTCGCATCCGCCCGGATCATGCGGAAGGCCAGGTCGGATTTGCCCGAGCCGGGGCGGCCGCGCAGAAGCGCTGCCCGTCCGCCGCAGGCAATACAGGTCGCATGGATGGTGGTGCCGTTTTCCGTCATCGGGACCGGTCCCTATACCGGCGCGGCGGGCAGGGTGACGATGAAGCGTGCGCCCTGCACCTCGTCATACTGCGCCCGGTTTTCGGCCCGGATGGTCCCTCCATGCGCCTCGACGATCTGGCGCGAGATCGCCAGACCGAGGCCGGAATGCTTGCCGAAACTGTCGGGCCGGTCGGTATGGAAGCGGTCGAAGATCTTTTCCAGACTGTCCTCGGGTATGCCCGGTCCCTGATCTTCCACCATGATGACGATATTGCCGGGCTCGCGCCGCGCCATGACCTTCACCTGTGCGCCTTCGGGGCTGAAGGAAAGCGCATTGTCCACCAGATTGCGTACGACCTGGCCGAGCCGCATGTCGAAGCCCTTCACCACCATGCGGTCGCGGCCCGGCGCGCCCGGATCGATGTCGAGCACGACCCGCCGTCCCTCGGCGACGCCCGTTTCGGTAAAGAGATCGCATACCGCTTCCAGCAATGTGGCGATGTTCACATCGTCCGTTTCCTCGCGCGCCAGCTCGGCATCGAGGCGCGAGGCGTTGGAGATGTCGCTGATGAGGCGGTCGATGCGTTTCAGATCGTCCTTGATGATCTCGTTCAGCTTCTGCCGCTGCTCTTCGGTTTTCACGAACTGGATGCTTTCGATCGCGCTCGACAGCGAGGTGAGCGGATTTTTCAGCTCATGCGCCACATCGGCGGCGAAACTTTCGATGGCGTCGATGCGGCTGTAGAGCGCATTCGTCATGTCGCGCAGCGCGCCCGACAGATCGCCTATCTCGTCGCGCCGTTCGGTGAAATCGGGGATCTGCGCCCGCGCCGTCTTGCTGCGCCGGACGATGTCCGCCGATTCCGCCAGCCTGCGCACCGGCTCGGCGATGGTCGCGGCCAGCACGACCGACAGCAGAATGGTCACGCCCAGCGTCACGAGAAAGACCTGCAGGATCGCGAAGCGTTCGCCGCGAACGATGGCGTCGATATCGCCGCCGCGCGTCGACAGCATCAGCGCGCCCAACACAGCGCGGTAGCGCTGGATCGGCACGGCGACGGAAACGATCAGTTCGCCGCGATCGTTGACGCGCTCCATACTGGCGGCCTGCCCCGTCAGCGCCCGCGTTACTTCCTGGTACATCTTGCCGTTCTGACCGCCCGCCTCCTTGAAGACTTCGAGGTCGCGTCCCGGCAGAAAGCTCACCAGCCATTGATAGAAGCGGGTGAAGAAATTCCGGTCCTCATCCGCATCCGCCGGCGGCGGCAACTCGAAAGCGACGACCTGGGCGGAGGCCGACAGGCGGCGGCTGTCGAGCAGCAGCCAGCCGCTGCGGTCGTAGAGCCGGGCTCTTGTCCGGGTGGGAACCGTCAGCCTGCGGAGTAGAGGCGCGGCGGCTTCCGGCACGATGGGGAGAACCTTGTCGGCCGCCCCGCTCGCGGTCGGCCCGGTCGGGCCGCTGTCATCGGCGTCGCCGGAAGCGCCGTCCAGCGGATCGATGACCTTGGCTCTCGGCGCCTCGGTCGCGCCCTGCGCCAGGGCGCCGGCAATGATCTCGGCCTGGGTCAGCAGGCTCTGCCGGCGCGCATCGATGAGGCCTTCGCGGAACTGGTTGATATAGAGGATGCCTGCCACCATCACGATGAGGGCGACGACATTGAAGACAACGATGCGGCGCGTCAGGCTGGAAAAGCGGCCCCGGACGAGAAAACTGCGAAAACGGCTCCAGGCCAGCCGGATCAGCGCGAGCAGACGGGTTGGCAAAGACTGGGCCTCTCCCGGGCCCATCTTTCCGCCCCCGTCCTTTCCGGCCGCATGCGCGGCATCATGCGCATCGGCCGGGAAGTCGTCCGCATGCTGGCCCCTATCCGACAGCTCGTCCTCGCTCACACTTGCCATTTGCCATGCGTTCAACGGGCTTCAGCGATATTGCTGCCCGCGGGGCCTCAGGCCTCCCGGTAGCGGTAGCCGACGCCATAGAGGGTTTCGATCGCATCGAACTCCTTGTCGACTTCCTTGAACTTCTTGCGCAGCCGCTTGATGTGGCTGTCGATGGTGCGGTCGTCCACATAGACCTGATCGTCATAGGCGGCGTCCATCAGTGCGTCGCGGCTCTTCACATAGCCGGGGCGCTGCGCCAGCGATTGCAGGATCAGAAATTCCGTCACGGTGAGGACCACCGCCTCGCCGCCCCAGGTGCAGGCATGGCGGTCGGGATCGAGCAGCAGCTTGCCGCGCTCCAGCACCGCCGCCGCTTCGGTCTCGCCGCCATTCGCGGCCTCGCCCTTGGTGTTCTGCGCCCGGCGCAGCACCGCCTTGACGCGCTCCACCAGCAGGCGCTGGGAGAAGGGTTTCTTGATATAGTCGTCGGCACCCATCTTGAGACCGAACAGCTCGTCGATCTCATCGTCCTTGGAGGTAAGGAAGATCACCGGCATGTCGGATTTCTGGCGCAGGCGCCGCAACAGCTCCATCCCGTCCATGCGCGGCATCTTGATATCGAAGACTGCGACATCGGGCGGATTCGCGCCAAGTCCGGCCAGCGCCGCGGCGCCGTCGGTATAGGTCTGGACGTGATAGCCCTCGGCCTCGAGCGCCATGCTCACCGAGGTCAGAATATTCCGGTCGTCGTCCACCAGCGCGATGGTTGGCATATTTGCCCGTTCCCTTTGGCTCTGTTCGTTTGGGCCTTCCGGCATTCCCGATTACCCCGCTTTTCGCGTCGCCCCCCGGCAAGCAAGGAGGCTTAGGGTCGCTTTTGGCCCAAAATGTGGCCGCATTATACCGGCGAAGAGGTCGGCTTACCATGATGCGCTGGGCAAGAGCGCCGTTTGACATTCCATATCTTTCTCGGCCACTTCTAGGCCCATCGTTACAAATCGCCCGAAAAGGGCGTCTGCCGTCTGGGGGAAACCGATGCTGAAACGTGCTCTGCTGGGCGTAGCCGGCCTTTTTGTCGTTCTCGTCGCCGTGCTGGTGGTCCGTACGCTCATGGTCCCCGTGCTGCCGTCGGCAGAGACCGCCTCCACCGACAATTCGCACGCGGAACAGGCCGCACGGCACCTTTCGGAGGCTGTCCGCTTCAAGACCGTTTCCCATCAGGCCGGCGCCGCGCCCGAGGAGCTCGCCGCCTCGCACCGGGCCATGACGGGCTTCCGGGACTGGCTCTCGGAGACCTATCCCGCTTTTGCGAAAGCAACGACGCGCGAGATCGCGGGCGGCTACAGCCTGCTTTTCACGTGGAAGGGCACCGACCCGTCCCTGAAACCCGTCCTGCTCATGTCGCATTTCGACGTGGTGCCCGTGGTACCCGGCACCGAGGGCAAATGGGAGGAGCCGCCCTTTTCCGGCAAGATCGCCGACGGTTATGTATGGGGACGCGGCACCATCGACACCAAGGGGTCGCTCGTCGCCATGGTCGAAGCGGCCAACATCCTCGCTTCGGAGGGCTTCCGCCCGAAGCGCACCGTGATGTTCGCCTTCGGGCATGACGAGGAGCTGGGCGGCGATGAAGGCAACACGCAGATCGCCGCCATGCTCAAGCAGCGGGGCGTCGAACTCGCCTGGGTCGCGGATGAAGGCGGCGTGATCGGCGAGCATCTCCTGCCCGGCGTTTCGGCTCCCGTGGCCCTGATCGGCGTGGCGGAGAAAGGGTATATCTCGCTCAAGCTGACCGCCCATGCGCAGGGCGGGCACTCTTCCATGCCGCCTGCCGTGGCGGAAACCGCCATCGGGCGGCTGTCGCGCGCCATCGACCGGCTCGGCAACGCGCCCTTCGACAGCAAGATGGAAGGCACCTCGCGCCACATGATCGAAGACCTGGCCCCCGCGGTGCCGTTCATGCGCCGCATGGTCTTCGCCAATATGTGGCTCTTCGAGCCGCTGGTGCGCGGCACGCTGGAAAAAAGCCATTCCGGCGCCGCGCAGCTTCACACCACCATTTCGCCTACCATCATCGAGGGCGGCACGAAGGAAAACGTGCTGCCGCCGGAAGCTGCCGCCGTGGTCAATTTCCGCATCCATCCACGCGACAACGCCGAAACGGTCGTCGATCACGTGACGCAGGCCGTGGACGATCCGGAGATCGACATCGACACCCTTCCCGGCATTCGGGAAGCGTCGAAGGTTTCGAATGTGAACGGGTCCGCCTATCGCACCCTCACCCGGGTGGTGAAGGAGAGCTTCCCCGGTATCGTGCCCGTGCCGAACCTGACCGTGGGAGGCACGGATTCCCGCCACTACCTGCCCTTGACCGACAATGTGTTCCGTTTCATCCCCGTGCGCATGGGCCCGGGAGATCTGGCTCGTTTCCACGGCACGAATGAGCGGATTTCGGTCGAGAATATGGGAGAGGCGGTCGGCTTCTACCTCCGCCTGATGAAGGAACTCGGCCCGGAAAAGGACGAGGCGGCCTCCTAGAGCCCCGTCTTCCTTTCGTTAGGACCGGGGGCGGGCGGACGCATCGCCGCAGTGACTGCAAGCTGTTCGCAAAGCTGTTGCGCAGGGCAGGGCTGCCCACTATGTTGGCGCCGAAATTCGGGGCGCGGGCGGTCGATGACGCCCAAATTGGCCCCGAAATTGCTGTTTTTCGGCGAAAAGACGCCAATTTGGCGCGCAACCCTGCTATGGCCGCGCGACAGTGATAAGTTTCCGTTTCCGCGCCTTGCGGCGAGAGGAAGCGGACAGATAATCAGCTTTCGGCCCGGATGGGGGCCGCCAAGGACCACGAGGAGAGAAGCGTGAAACAGACCGGGCCCTATATCAGCAAGTTCGGCGTCGACAAAAGCGGCTTCAAAAATCTCGCCGCCGCTCACTGGAACTACCGTCCCGCCGCCCTTTACGAAGAGGGCGTGCGCCGCGGTGAGGGTCACATCGCCGCCAACGGTCCCTTCGTCGTCAAGACCGGCGTTCACACCGGCCGTTCGGCGCAGGACAAGTTCATCGTCCGCGACAGCGAGACCGAGAACACGGTCTGGTGGGACAACAAC
>CAYSVF010000129.1:0-6880 GCA_964434415.1 uncultured Parvibaculum sp. | reverse complement strand
GCCCGAAATCTCGTCATAGGCATTCACGCTGTCCGCCGAAGAGCGGTTCTGCTCGAACTGCGAGATGTCGGCGCCCGCCACGAAGGCCCGGTCGCCCGCGCCGGTCAGCACCATGACGCGGATATCGGGATCGGCCTCGAAATCGGCGACGATCTCCGGGATCGCCTTCCACATATCCAGCGTGACCGCGTTCATCCGCAGGGGATTGTTGAAGATCATCCACCCGATATGGGCTTCCTTCTTCACGATCATTTCGGGCGTGGGGGACGACATGGGGGACCTCGCTCAATTTTCCGGCCCAAAGGGCATAGCCGTCGCGAGGGCCGGTGGCAACCGGGGAGGGGGTGGCCAAAACGTCATGGCCCGGCTTGTCCGGGCCATCCACGCCTTTGGACTTTGGAGGAAAAACGTGGATGCCCCGCATAAAGCGGGGCATGACGTCGTTCTCAGTTACACCGCCGCGACATATTCCAGCTTGTCTTCGCGGACGGGTGGCATGTGGTCTTTCAGATCCGCCAGGAGGTCGGATTTGAGCGAGGCGTAAGCGGGGTCGTCCCAGAGGTTGCGCCATTGGCGCGGGTCTTCCTTCAGGTCGTAAAGCTCGCCTTCGGTGCCGTCATAGATGGTGCCGGGCAGATAGGCGGTGATGGTGTAGCCGTCGCGGTGAATGGTGCGCAGGTTCACCGTGGTGCCGTCCACATGTTTGCAGTCCCATTCGGTGAAGACGCGCTCGCGGCCCTGCTTGTCGGCCTGCTCATCGGTCGTGGGCAACGGCTTGCCCTGCATCCAGTCCGGCACGTCGAGACCGGCGATCTCGCAGAAGGTGGGGGCGAGGTCCACCTGGCCGACAGGCTTCGATACGGCGCCGGGCGTAACGCCCGCCGACTTTGCAGGTCGCCAGATGAAGGGAAGGCGCATCAGCGCGTCGACGTGATAGGGGCCCTTGAAGAGCAGGCCGTATTCGCCCTGAAACTCGCCATGGTCGGTGGTGAAGATCACGTCGAGATCGTCGCCCCAGCCGCGCGCCTCGATATGCGCCACGACCTTTGCGACGGCCTCGTCGATCAGCTCGTTTTCGACATGGGTGAAGGCGTTGATCTCCTGCACCTGATCGGCGGTCATGTCGCAGGGGCGGAATTCCGGCGGCGCCTCGAAATTCGTCACGCGCTCGCCGGTGTAATATTCCATCCAGTGACGCGGCTTGCCCTTCAGGATCTCCTCGATCTTTTCCTTCGAGCCCGGATAGAAATCCGGCAGCGGCGTCTCCTTCCAGGGATGGCGGGCGAGTTCCGATTGCGGCGGATCCCAGGGGTGGTGCGGGTCGGGGAAGGACATCCAGCAGAACCAGTCATCCTCCGCCTGCAGACTATCGAGCCAGGCGACGGTGCGGTCGGCGACCCAGTCGGTGTGATAATGCTCGCGGGCAATGGGGTTGTAGTGAAGCTGGCAGCCGTCGGTTTCGCCGCCGCCCGCCGCGTTTACCTGAAACTTGTCGTCGAGGTTCCGGTAGAAGCCCTTCAACCCTTCCGGATCGTTCTTTCGCATCCATTCATTGTAGTGAAGGATGAGGGGCGAGTGCGTGGCGAGTTCCATATGGTCGAAGCCGCGATGGGGGCCGTATTCGCCGACGCGGGCCATGCGGTTTTCGTAGAATTTCAGTTCCGGATCGAGGAAGGGCTCGAAATGCGCCTTGCCGATGAGCGAGGTCTTGTAGCCCTTCCTGTCATGCAGTTCCGCCGCGACGCTGGGGGCGTCGGCGGGCAACGGTACGCCGTTCATCCAGACACCATGCGTCGAGACATATTGCCCCGTAATCATGGTGGAGCGGGCGGGCATGCAGACGACGTTCTGGTTATGCGCGCGGGAATAGTTGATGCCTTCCGCCGCGAGTTTGTCGATCGCGGGCGTGCGGGCCACCTTGTTGCCGTTCGCGCCGATGGCGTCGAAGCGCATCTGGTCCGTCGTGATGAAAAGTATCTTGCGGCCCATAGCGTCCTCCTCGCGTGTCAGCCTTATTTTGAGGGGTAATGTATGGCATTAACGGGAGAGCAACAAGCAAGGCCCGGGGCGAGGGATTATTTTTCAGCAGCTATTTCAAATGGTTATAGGAACTATTCCATGCGCTGATATTCACCCGCGGCGTGCCGCTCAGATCACGCCGCCGGTGAGGAACGAAATCATGTCCGGGAAGGCCTGCTTGTCCTGCAGCATGAAGAGGTGGCCGCCTTCGTAGAATTTGAGCTCGGCATGGGGGATGCGGGAGACCATTTTCTCCTGAGTCTCGGGTTTTGCGATGCCGTCATATCTGCCGGCGCAGATGAGGGTGGGGGAGCGGATCCCGCTCAAACGGTCCCAGGTGTCGTGCTGCGCGCGGGCTTCGAGCTGACGAAGCTGGCCCATTGCGTGGCCGGGCTCGTCGGCGAAAGGATCGGCGGCGGCCATGGCGACGAGCTGTTCGTAGGTTTCGGGATTGGCCTTCGCCCAGGCTTCGTCATGCCGCGTGTCCGAAATCGGGATCATGTGGCGGGCACGCTCCTCGCGCGTCATTTCCTGCAATTCATGCAGCGGGTAGGAGGCGCCGCCCTCGCCGCCGGGCGAGGTGCAGGCGAGCACCATCGCCTCCACCGCATGCGGGTGCGCGATCGCCAGTTCCTGCGCCACCATGCCGCCGAAGGAGACGCCGATCACCATGGCCGACTGCCAGCCGATGGCGTTCATCAGGTTCACCGCATCCTCGGCATATTGGGCCATGGAATAGGGCTCGTCGGGTTTCGCGGTCTGGCCCAGGCCGCGCTGGTCAAAGGCCAGCGTGTCGAAATGCTTGGGCAGGGGGCCGTCCATGACATTGGGCTTGTTGCGCAAATCGCCGCCCGTCCCGGAGATGAAGAGGAGGCGGGGGCCTTCTCCGGCGCGCTCATAGTGGATTTCGATATCTCCGGCCTTCACGATGGGCATGTCGTCTCCTCAAATTCACGTCGCGGCGGGGCAGGGGTCAGTTCTTCTATTGAACTCGTTTCCCCGCCCCCTATGTGTTAATCTCACTGCAATCTGCGCCATGCTTCGGTAAGGCGCAAAGCGGCATTTCGCGCCCCTAATTTGTCATGGACAAGACGTTCAGGGGAATGGCCAGAGGGAAGGGTCGAGCCATGTCTAAGCCGGCTGAAAGGGAAAACGCCAAGCAGAACCTTGCCGTTTGCGACCCCGTATGGGAGCGCGTGCGCGAGGAAGCCTCGGAGATGGCGTCGGGCGAGCCGATCCTCGCCAGTTTCCTCTATGCGACCATTCTCAATCACCGCACCTTCAACGATGCGCTGTCCTATCACCTCGCACAGAAGCTGGGGAATGATGAAGTACATTCCATGCAGCTTCGCGAGCTGTTCGACGAAGCGCTGAAGGCAGATGCCTCGATCGGCGAAAGTACGCGGGCCGATGTCGTCGCCTATTATGAACGCGACCCGGCCTGCAGCGCCTATATCCAGCCCATCCTCTACTTCAAGGGCTTCCATGCGCTCCAGTCCTACCGCGTGGCGCATTGGCTGTGGGGACAGGGGCGCAAGGCCATCGCGCTCTTCCTGCAAAACCGGATTTCCGATCTCTTCGCCGTGGACATTCATCCGGCGGCACGGCTCGGGCGCGGCATCTTCATCGACCATGCGACCGGCATCGTGATCGGCGAGACGGCCGTGGTCGGCGACGACGTTTCCATGCTGCATCACGTGACGCTGGGCGGTACGGGCAAGGAACAGGGCGACCGGCATCCCAAGGTCGGGCGCGGCGTGCTCATCAGTGTGGGCGCCAAGGTGCTCGGCAATATCCAGATCGGCGAGTTCAGCCGTATCGGCGCGGGCAGCGTTGTGCTGCATGACGTGCCGGAAGGCTGCACGGCGGTGGGCGTGCCTGCGAAGATCGTGGGCTGCGCGGGCTGCGACAAGCCGAGCCATGCCATGGACCATGTCATCCCGGAAGCGGATGAAGGGTCGGGGCAGTAGGTTTTCGAATTTCGTAAGATGCGACGTCATGGCCCGGCTTGTCCGGGCCATCCACGTCTTAGGGCCTCGAAGACGTGGATGCCCCGCATGAAGCGGGGCATGACGGTAGAGGGGGGCATTACCCCGGCAGGCGGTCCTTCATTGCATACCAGAGCATGCCGGCGACGAGGCCGGGGTAACGCAGTAGCGTACCGCCGGGGAATTTCGGCGTCTTGAGGTTTGCCATCCAGTCGAAGCGTTCGGCCTGGCCGGCAACGGCTTCGGCCACGAGCTTGCCGCCCAGCGTCGCCATGTTGATGCCCTGTCCGGAATAGCCGTGTGCATAGATGAGGTTCGGCGCGAGGCGGCCGAAATGCGGCATGCGCTTCAGCGTGATGGCGAGCGTGCCGCCCCAGGCATAGTCGATGCGGATATCCTTGAACTGCGGGAAGGCGAGCGACATCGGCTTTCTGACGAAGCCCGCAATATCCTTCGGGAAGTTGGGCGAGTAGTTTTCGCCGCCGCCGAAGAGCAGGCGGTTGTCGGCGGATAGCCGGTAATAGTCGATGACGAATTTCGTGTCCTGAACGCAGACGTCGTCGCGGATGAGCTTGCGCGCATCGGCCTCGCTCAAGGGTTCGGTCGCGACGATGAAATTGTTGATGGGCATGATCATGCCCGCGACACGCGGTTCCAGCTTGCCCAGATAGCCGTTGCAGGCGAGAACGACATGCGGCGCCGTGACCGAACCCTTGTCCGTCTTCACGATGGCGGGATCGGTGTGGCTGATGTCGACCACGCGGGATTGCTCATGGATCGTCACACCCAGCGAGCGCGCGGCGCGGGCAAGACCCAGCGCGTAATTGAGCGGGTGGAGATGCGCGCCGCCCATATCGAGATTGCCGCCCCAATAGCGGTCGGTATCGACCATGCCGCGGATCTCGTCGCGCGGGACATAACGGATCTGGTCGTAGCCGTATTTGTCTTGCATGTGAGCGGCTTCTTCCTTCAGCCACTCCGCATCGCCTTTCTTCCAGGCGGCATGCAGCACGCCGGGCTTCAGATCGCACTGGATGTCGTGCCGCTCGATGAGGCCCTTGACGGTCGCGACGCTGTCTTTCGCCAGTTCCCAGAGGCGGGCGGCCCATTCGTCGCCCAATTCCTTTTCCAGCGTTTCCTGATCGTGGCGCTGGCCGGTGCCGAGCTGGCCGCCATTGCGGCCCGAGGCGCCGAAGCCGACGCGCTCGGCCTCCAGCAGGGTGACCTTGTAGCCGCGTTCGGCCAGGTGGATCGCTGCCGACAGGCCGGTATAGCCCGCGCCGATAATGCAGACATCGGCCTTTTCATCGCCAATGAGGGGGCTTGCGGGCTCGATGCCGTTTGCCGTGGCGACGTAATAGGAGTTAGCGGGGTAGCCGGCAGCGTCTGTCATGGGATCAACGAGATTTGTGAATGGGTGAAGCCATTATAGCTCCACAATCTCGTCTTTACGGTCATCGGCGTAAATGTCGCAGAGGTCGAGGCTGGCTTCCCAGGGGGCGCTATCCGTCACCTCGTCCATGGCCTCCTTGTCGGCCCATTCCGTGCGATAGACGACCTTGCCGTCTTCTTCCTTCAATTCGACGCTTATGAAGCCATCCGGCGCGTTGCGGTCCAGTTCGCGCTCCTTATAGGCGCGGAGCTGGGTCAGGATGTTGTCCGGCTGGTCGGTTTCGAAGGTGATGATGAGTGCGACGGCCATGGGTCCTCTGTCTCTGCTCTTTCATGGAAAGCTCTTTTTGAGCGCTTTCGGGCTCTATAGCACGGCTTGGCGTCGTTTTCTCGATTGGAAGCGGCGCGTGCGCGGGCCAGAATGAGGGAAAGCTCAATAAGAGAAAAATCCTCGGAAGATTAAGAAGGAGACAGGGATGGGACGGCTTCAAGGCAAGGTGGCGCTGGTCACGGGCGCGGCCAAGGGCATCGGCGCGGCAACGGCAAAGCGGCTCGCGGAAGAAGGCGCCAGCATCGTCTGCACGGATGTGGATGCCGATGCGGGGCAGGCGATCGCCGATGAGATCGCCAATGCGGGCGGGGCGGCGGCCTTTATCGCGCATGACGTGACCGACGAGGCGCAGTGGGAAGCCGCGGTGACGCTCGCGGAGGATAAATTCGGCGCGCTCCACATCGTGGTGAACAATGCGGGCATTGCTCCCGATTCCACCCCCATCGAGGAAAAGACGCTGGAAAGCTGGCGCCATGTGATCGCCATCGATCTCGACAGCGTGTTCCTCGGCTGCAAATGGGGCATCCGCACCATCAAGAAATATTCAGGCGCGGGCGGCGGCGGCGCCATCATCAATATCTCGTCCATTCTGGGCCTGGTCGGGCAGCCGAATGCGTCGGACTATAATGCGGCGAAGGGCGGGGTCAGGCTGCTTACCAAATCGGCGGCGCTCGAATGCGCGGAAGCGGGTTACGACATCCGCGTCAATTCCGTGCATCCCGGCTATATCGACACGCCGCTGGTGCAGGATGTGATGGCGAAAGGCGAGATGGGCGGCCAGCAGATCGGCGCGAACGAGATGCGCGAGCTTCTCACCATGCTGCATCCCATCGGGCGGCTCGGCATTGCCAAGGAAATCGCCAATGCGGTGCTGTTCCTGGCCAGCGACGAGGCCAGCTTCATGACCGGATCTGAAATGGTGGTGGATGGCGGTTATACCAGCCGCTGATCCATCCGGCCCTCGGCCAGTGTCACCATGGGATCGGTGACGCTGGCGGCGGGGTGATCCGGCGCCCTTGCCCCGCGTATGGTCCGTTCGGGCGCGATGGCGAAGGACAAGGCCGCGTCCGCCGTCAGCATGACTGCGAATACGATCAGCATTCTTTGCGTGCGGAGCTTCATAGGGACCGGCCTTCGCCTCATTCAGGAT
>CAYSVF010000128.1:0-6891 GCA_964434415.1 uncultured Parvibaculum sp. | reverse complement strand
TCGTCGCATTCATGCGTGATGAATACGACAGGAAGACGACCGCTGCCATCGCCGCCGCCGCCTTTCTTGTCCCCCTTCGAGCCGCGCTGGACAATGCGTTCGATCGACACAGAGGCCTCCGCCAGCGCCTTGGTGATCGCCGCCATGCTGCCCGCCCGGTCCACCGCGCGCAGACGCAGATAATAGGCGCTTTTGTGCTGCGCCATGGCCGAAGGCGCCTTCGCCTTCAGGCTCGACACCGGCAACATAAAGGGCGAGACGACGAGACCGCGCGCAACATCGATCAGATCGGATAGAACGGCGGAAGCGGTCGGCCCTTCGCCGGCGCCGCGCCCCTCAAGCACCGTATGCCCGACCCGGTCGCCATCGACGGCCACGGCGTTATAGACGCCGGAGACTGCGGCAAGCGGCGTGCCCACCGGCACGAGCGCGGGATGCACGCGCTGCACGATCCCCTGCCCCAGCTTTTCGGCAATGGCGAGCAGGCGGATCTTGTAGCCGAACTCGGCGGCGAAATGGATGTCCGTCGCGCTGATCGCCTCGATGCCCTCGATGTGAACGGAATCGAAGTCGAGCTCCGTGCCGAAGGCCAGCGTCGCCAGGATGGCGAGCTTGTGCGCGGCGTCGATACCGCCGACATCGAAGCTGGGATCGGCCTCGGCATAGCCGAGTTCCTGCGCGTCCTTCAGCACATCGGCGAAGTCCCGGCCCGTTTCCTCCATCTCGGTGAGGATATAATTGCAGGTGCCGTTGAGAATGGCGTGGATGGAGGCAACGTCGTTCGCGGCCAGCCCCTCACGCATCGCCTTGACGATGGGAATGCCGCCGGCCACCGCCGCCTCGTAATTGAGGGCGACGCCGCTGGCCTCGGCGAGCCTGGCGAGCGCAACGCCGTGATGGGCGACCATGGCCTTGTTGGCGGTAACGACATGCTTGCCGGCCTTGAGCGCGGCCTCGACGAGATCCTTCGCGATCCCTTCCGACCCGCCGATGAGTTCCACCACAAGGTCGATGTCGTCGGCCGCGGCCAGCGCCATCGGATCGTCGTCCCAGCGCATGGAGGAAAGATCGACGCCGCGATCCTTGTTCCGGTCGCGTGCGCTGACGGCCACGACCTCGATCGGGCAGCCGCACACGGCGGTCAGCCTGTCGCCCTGCGCAGACAAAATCTTCAGCACACCCGCGCCAACCGTCCCGAGCCCTGCGACCCCTATCTTCAATGCCTCGCTCAAAACGCCTCGCTCAGTCCTTTTTCGTACTCATCATCTTGTCGCCATCCTTCGCGACGGATGGATTGCTTCGGCGCTTTCGCGCCACGCAATGACGGCTACCTGCTATTCACTCTCTACGACCGGCCCACCCGGCTTGCGCTGGGATGGTCCACGACCTTGCCGCTCTCGGCCTCGTAGTCGGCCAGGATCTTGTCCGCATTCTGCATGAACTTCTTCACGCTGCGCGCAGCCTGACGGATGCGCTGCTCGTTCTCGACCAGACCGAGACGCACATGCCCGTCGCCATATTCGCCAAACCCGATACCCGGCGCCACGGCAACATCCGCATGCTGAAGAAGCAGCGTCGTGAAGGCGAGCGAGCCCAGATGCGCGAACTTCTCCGGGATCGGCGACCAGGCGAACATGGTGGCGGGCGGCGAAGGGATGTCCCAGCCCGAACGCGCCATGCTCTCCACCAGCACGTCGCGCCGCGTCTGATAGGTCTTGCGGATTTCCTCCACGCAGTCCCACGGGCCGTTGAGCGCGGCGGCGGCGGCCACCTGGATCGGCGTGAAGGCGCCATAGTCCAGATAGGACTTCACCCGGCCGAGCGCGCCGATGAGCTTTTCATTGCCGACGGCAAAGCCCATGCGCCAGCCCGGCATGGAGAAGGTTTTCGACAGAGAGGTGAACTCCACCGTGCGCTCGATGGCGCCGGGCACTTCCAGCACCGAAGGTGGCGGCGTGGCGTCGTCGAAATAGATCTCGGCATAGGCGAGATCGGAAATCAGATACATGTCGTGCCGCGCGCAGAAGGCGACGACTTCCTTGTAGAAGTCGAGGCTGGCAACCTGCGCGGTCGGGTTCGACGGATAGTTGATGACCAGCGCGATGGGCTTGGGCACCGAATGGCGCACCGCGCGCTCGGCCATTTCGAAGAAGTCGCCCTCAACATCCATCGGGATGTTGCGGATGACGGCGCCGGAGATGATGAAGCCGAAAGCGTGGATCGGATAGCTCGGGTTCGGGCACAGAATGACGTCGCCCGGCGCGGTGATGGCCTGGGCGAGGTTGGCGAGACCTTCCTTGGAGCCGAGCGTGGCGATGATCTGCGTTTCCGGATTGAGCTTCACGCCGAAGCGGCGCTCGTAATAGGCGGCCTGGGCGCGCCGGAGGCCCGGGATGCCGCGCGAGGAGGAATAGCGATGGGTGCGCGGGTTGCGCACCGTCTCCACCATCTTTTCCACGATATGAGGCGGCGTCGGCATGTCCGGATTACCCATGCCGAAATCGATGATGTCGCGCCCCTGCGCCCGGGCCTGCGCCTTGAGCTTGTTGACGACTTCAAAGACGTAGGGCGGCAGACGTTTGATACGATGAAATTCTTCGCTCATGGCTCAATCCAGTGGCGCCGGTGGCGGGTGTCCGCGCCGGCTGCCGGTTCAAATCCCCTGCCTGGCCCGCGAGGGTGCGATTTCTGACGCTCAGACACGCGGAAAGGCTTGGGTTCAGGGCGCTTCTTATAGCTTCAACTGATAGCCGCGGCCATGCAAATTCACAGCGCGGCCCATGGGATAAATCCACCGGAATTGCGGGTGGATTATGACGGGAAAGCGCCGCTGTGATGGCCGGACCGCAAACGCCCCGGCCATGCCGGGACGCTTGAGACCCGGAATTACTCGGTCCCCTCGGCGGTCGGGGCGGCAGACCCGCCGACGGGAGCCGTTTCCACATCGCCGGTGGGCGCGGCGGCGACGTTCTCGCTCTCGCCGGTGGGCGCCTCGGCGGCTTCCGCCGCGGCAACCGTATCCTTGTCCTCGTCGTCCGACTGCTTCTGGATCGCGGCAAAGCTGTCATGGCCGCCGCGAGCGGGCATCGGAATGGCGCCCCGGGCATCATATTCGGACTGCTTTTCGAGGTCTTCCTTGGAAGTCTCCGGCACGTCCTTCAGCTCGGGCACCGGGCTCGGCTTCACCACTTCGGGGGCCGGCGCGGGCGGCTCGGTACCGCCACGCAGCACCTGATCGGAATGCATCGCATTTTTGCGGTCCGAGACGAGGCCCTCGGCGATGCCCTCGCGCTCATCGAGCGAGGTGGTGGCCGGGGCCTGGTCCGGCACGTCCTTCAGATCGGGATAGTTCTCATTGGACGTCGCGGGCGCGGGCGGCTCGTCGCCGCCGAAAATGCCGCAGCCCGCCAGCGTGGCAGCGAGGAGAATCGCGGCGCCTGCGCGGGGAATGACAGCCATCCGTCCCCTGCCGCCGATTGAACGCCCTGCCACTTTACCGATCTTCATTGTCTTCTCCCTGACTTGCCGCAACGGACCGCCCCGCCCGCTGCCAAATTCCTGCAACATCTATCGAATATGCCGATTTCCTGCGGCCTCACCCCTTGGCGCGGGACGCACTCTGCGCTTCAATCGACAGGCGGCAGAGAATGTACAGTAAAGCACCAACCGGCGAAACCGGAACGCCCGCAGGCGGGCGCACATATGGACGAAAGCCCCGCGAGAGGGCACGTCCCTGAAATCCACCCCCGAACACGAGGGATCGGAACACACATGACCGATACGGCGACGAGCAGCTCAAAACCCGCCACTGCCTCTGAAAAAGCCGACAAGACCGCGCCTGACGGGGACCAGCCCGGAAAACAGGCCGCCAAATCCGCCGCCAAAAGCGCCAAATCCGCGTCGGCGGGAAAGGGCGCGTCGAAAAAGAAGACATCCGCGGCCGGGAAGAAGGCCGCCGGGAAGTCCACCGCGAAGGCGGAGAAGAAAGCGGAGGCCGCGAAGCCCGACGCCAAATCCGGCCAGAACAAATCCGGCCAGAGCAAATCCAGCCAGACCGGGGGCCCGTCCAAGGACGAGCCGAAAGCCGCCAATCGCTCCTTTCAGGACTATCCGATACCCGACATGGCCGAAATGGCCATCAACCTCATTCAGGCCGCGACCTACGGCCAGAAGGCCGCCCGCCTGCTGATGAAGAATGAGGACAACACCGATTTCGGCGGCGCGATGTCCGATCTGCGCCGCATCGGCGAGACCATGATGGAGGTCGCATCCGGCTATATGCGCGACCCCTTCAAATTCGTCGAGGCGCAGGCCGCGCTCTGGGAAGGCTATTTCAATCTCGCCAATGCGATGACGCGGCGGATGATGGGCGAGCCTGTCGCGCCGCTGGCCGAACCCGCCCGCTCCGACAAGCGCTTCCGCGACCCCGACTGGCAGGAAAATCTCGTCTTCGACGTGATGAAGCAGGCCTATCTGCTGACGGCGAAATGGCTGGTCGACCAGGTGGAGCAAACCGACGGGCTGGACAAGCACACCCGCCAGAAGGCGGATTTCTACATGCGCCAGCTTTCCAACGCGATCTCGCCGTCGAACTTCCCCGTCACCAATCCGGAAATCCTGCGCACGACGCTCGCGACCAATGCCGAGAACCTTGCCAAGGGCATGAAGCATCTCTTCGAGGATGTGGACCGGGGCCATGGCAAGCTGCAGATCCAGCAGACCGACATGTCCGCCTTCGAGCTCGGCAAGAACATCGCGATGACGCCGGGCAAGGTCGTCTACCAGAACGACCTGATGCAGCTCATCCAGTATGAGCCCACCACAGAGACGGCGCACAAGACGCCGCTTCTCATCTTCCCGCCCTGGATCAACAAATATTACATCCTCGACCTGACGCCGCAGAAGTCGCTCATCAAATATTGCGTCGACAATGGCTACACCGTCTTCGTCGCAAGCTGGGTGAACCCGGATGCGCATCTCGCGATGAAGAGCTTCGAGGACTACATGTATGAGGGCGTCTATGCCGCCCTCGACGCGGTGGAACAGGCGACCGGCGAAAAGGAAGTGAACGCCGTCGGCTATTGCATCGGCGGCACGCTGCTCGCCTGCTCGCTTGCCCATATGGCGGCGAAAGGCGACACCCGCATCAAGTCGGCGACCTTCCTCGTCGCGCAGGTCGATTTCTCCGAAGCGGGCGATTTACAGGTCTTCATCGACGAGGACCAGATCTCCGAAATCGAAAAGGCGATGAAGCAGAAAGGCGGCTATCTGAAGGGGTCGACCATGGCCAACACCTTCAACATGCTGCGTTCGAACGACCTGATCTGGAACTATGTCGTCAACAACTACATGCTGGGCCGCGAACCCATGCCCTTCGACATTCTCTACTGGAATGCCGATGCGACGCGCCTGCCCGCCGCCATGCATGTGTTCTATATGCGGCAATGCTATCTGGAAAACCGCCTCTCGAAAGGCGAAATGGTGCTGGGCGGCGAAAAGCTCGACCTGACGAAGATCAGCATACCGACTTATCTGCAATCGAGCCGCGAGGACCACATCTCGCCCTTCAACTCCGTCTACAAGGCGACGAAGCTCTTTTCAGGGCCAATGCGCTTCATCGTGGCAGGCTCCGGTCATATCGCGGGCGTCATCAACCCGCCGCTGGCCAACAAATATTACTACCTCACAAACGAGGAATTCCCGGAGTCGCCTTACGTGTGGGCCGACACCGCTGAACAGCATCCCGGCTCCTGGTGGCCGGACTGGGTGGAATGGCTGGACGAGAAATCCGGCGACATGGTCCCCGCCCGCGTGCCGGGCGACGGCAAGCTCGACGTGATCGAGGAAGCGCCGGGGTCATATGTGACGGTGAAGTCGGAGGATTGAGGCGCCGCCGTCATTGCGCGGCGCGGAGCAATCCAGTGCGATACGGCAAATGACTATTGCGAGTGGATCCCGGCTTTCGCCGGGATGACATTGTTAGAGAGTAGCCCGCAGCACATACATGAAGGGGAGCGACGGCCTGTCCGGCGGCATGGCGTAAAGGCCGTCTTCCGTCTTCACCATGCCGTCCCAGATATCGAGGATGCTGCGATCGAGTTCGCACAGTTCCGTAATCGTAAGCCCGGCGCGGATGAGCGCGGTGACGACCTCGCCCAGCGGATGGTTCCACTGCACGCTCGTGGCGTCGGCCTCGCTCTCATATCCGCCCGCATAGGTGACGGCGCCGCCCTCGCGAAACCCTTCCGGCGGCGTGAAATAGGAAAAGGCGAGCCGCGTGCCGTCGCCCTGCTCGTCCAGCATCCATTCCAGCGGATGAAATTCGAAGAGGTAAAGCTCGCCGCCCGGCTTCAGGAGGTCGCGCACGACGCGCGCCCAGCGATCCATATCCGGCAGCCAGGGCAGCGCGCCGATGCCTGTGTAAACAATGTCGTATGTCTCGCCGAGGGCCGAAGTCGCGTCATAGACATCCGCCGTGACGAAACGCGCTTCGAGCCCGGTTTCCTCCGCGAGCTGCCGCGCCACCCCGATCGCCTCGCCGGAAAAATCGAGCCCCGTCACCTTCGCGCCGAGCCGCGCCCAGGAGAGCGTGTCGAGGCCGAAATGGCACTGGAGATGGACGAGCGACTTGCCGCGCACATCGCCGAGGTCTTCGACCTCCAGCTTCTGCAGCGAAAGCGCACCGGCGCGGAAGGCCTCGACGTTATAGATCGGCGATTTGAGATGGCCCGGCAGGGTGGCGTCCCACATCGTCCGGTTCTGTTCGCGCCAGTCCTCTCCCTGCCCGCCTTCATTCTGCCTTGGCATTTCATCCTCCTGCGGAAAACAAAGCCGGCCAGATTGATTGGTTTTGACGGATGGAGCTACTGAATTTTTCAGACGCCGCCTTGC
>CAYSVF010000127.1:0-6912 GCA_964434415.1 uncultured Parvibaculum sp. | reverse complement strand
CGAGGGCGGTCGAATTGCCGTTTTCGAAAATGAACTCCACGCCAACGGCAAACTGCAAACCAAGGCGGTCGCCTGCTTCCAGCAACCGGCGGCGATCGAAGGGCTGCCCGGTGCACCCGACAAGGCCGTCTTCGATCCGGAGAGCTATCCCGCCTGGGAGATGCCGGAATTCTTTGCCAAGAACACGCAGCAGGGTTTCCTCGACCTCGTGGATATTCGCGACACGCGCCATGAAGACAGGACGCGGGCGAAGTGGTTCCGCCTCCACCGGCCCTTCCATGCCTCGCCCACGCCCTTTTCCAACGCCATGGCTGTGGCGGATGTTTCCACGCTCTTCACCGTGACCGACAGCGGCACGCGGCCCAATGCTGCCGGATGGCCCAATGCCGACCTCTCCTTCCATCTGTCGCGCGCGCCGCAAGGCGAATGGATCGGCGTCGCCCAGCGCGGCGACTGGTGGGGCGACGGGCGCGGCTTCACCGAGTCGGAGATATTCGACATTTACGGGCGTATCGGACGGTCATGCCAGAGCGCCGTGCTGCTACCCTTGCCCGAGTGAACCTCTGCCTCCATTTGACAGAAACCCCGGAGCATGGCCCTTAAGGGGTGGAGGCGCATGAATGGCACTGACGGACGAACAACTGGACCGCTATGCACGGCACATCGTGCTGAAGGAAATCGGCGGGCCGGGACAGCAGAAACTTCTGAACGCGAAAGTGCTGGTGATCGGCGCGGGCGGGCTCGGCTCGCCCTGCCTGATGTATCTCGCCGCGGCAGGCGTCGGCACGCTGGGCGTGATCGACAATGACCAAGTGTCGCTCTCGAACCTCCAGCGCCAGATCATCCATGGCACGGGCGATGTGGGCCGTCCCAAGACGGCGAGCGCAGCGGATGCCATCGCCCGCATCAATCCGGATATTACCGTTCATCAGCATGCGGAATGGCTGACGGCAGAAAATGCGCGCGACATCATTTCGCAATACGACATCGTTGCGGATGGCTGCGACAATTTCGAAACGCGCTTCGTCGTGAACGATGCCTGCTATTTCGCCAAGGTGCCGCTCGTCTCCGCCGCGGTCGGCCAGTTCGAAGGACAGATCGCGACCTTCAAGGCGTATGAGAAAGACGCCGACGGCAAACCGATGCCGAATTACCGCGACTTCATCGGCGAGACGCCAGCGCCCGGATCGGTCCCGACCTGCGAGGAAGCGGGCGTGATGGGCGCGCTTACCGGCGTCATGGGCTCGCTACAGGCGCTCGAAGTCGTCAAGGAAATTACCGGCGCAGGGACGAGCCTTGCCGGCAAGCTTCTCATCTATGATGCGCTGGATACGCGCTTCCGCACGGTGAAGCTGAAATGGGATCCGAAGAACCCGCTGACAGGGGAAAATCCGACGATCACATGATCGCCGGGATCACGCGATCTCTTTTGCGTCTGGACCGGTTCATCCGCCGCCATTCTACATAATGGCGGGAATGACCCGGTCGGGCGGCCTGTGACCGTCCATGAAGGTCTTGATGTTGACGATGACCTTGCCGCCCATCTCCATCCGGCCCTCGATGGTGGACGAACTCATATGCGGCAGCAGCACTACATTGCCAAGGCCGAGAAGGCGGGGGTTCACGGCGGGTTCATGTTCGAAGACATCCAGCCCCGCGCCCGCGATCTCGCCGCCTTCCAGCGCACGCACCAGTGCGTTCTCGTCGATGATCTCGCCGCGCGCCGTATTCACGATATAGGCCTCGGGCTTCATCAGCTTGAGGCGGCGCGTATCGATCATGTGGAAGGTCTGCGGCGTATGCGGGCAATGCAGCGTCACGATGTCGACCTTGGCAAGCATCGCGTCGAGGTCTTCCCAATAGGTCGCCCCGAGTTCCTTCTCGATGACCTGATTAGCAGGCTTGCGGTTGTGATAATGGATTTCAAGACCGAAGGCCCGCGCCCGCCGCGCGACCGCCTGTCCGATCCGGCCCATGCCGATAATGCCCAGCCGCTTGCCGGTGATGCGCCGGCCCAGCATCCATGAAGGCGACCAGCCCGGCCATTTGCCGTCATTGTCCCTCAGATAGCGCGCGCCCTCCGACAGGCGGCGCGGCACGGCGAGAATGAGCGCCATGGCCATGTCGGCGGTATCGTCGGTCAATACGCCGGGCGTGTTCGTTACCGTAATCCCGCGACGGCGGGCACTCTCCACATCGACATTATCGACGCCCGTCCCGAACTGCGCGATGAGGCGGAGCTTTTCACCCGCATGCGCGAGCAGGCGTCCGTCGATCCGGTCCGTCACGGTGGGCACCAGAACCTCCGCTTCGGCGATCGCGTCGGCCAGTTCCTGCTGGGACATGGGGTGATCGTCTTCATTCAACCTGACATCGAACAATTCCGACATGCGCTGCTCGATCTGCTCGGGCAGTTTGCGGGTAACGATGACGAGCGGTTTATTGACGGTCATTCGGGCGGTGCTCCGGCGGAAGGCACCATGACGCGGTGCCTGCTGTCACAAGGGAAGCGGGAATTTCTGTTTACCAGAGGGGCCGGTCCCGTACCAAGCGCGTTCTCCCCTTAACTCACCGTCATCCGGGCCGACGCCGCTTGACCTGGGGCAGGCCAGCTTGCCAAATAACGGTTTGGGCCTCCGAAACCAGATGCGGAACAGTAAAATTACCGGACTCCCTTCTCGCCTGCCCGCCTCGCGTCTTGCCGCGGCGGGTGCCATCGGCCTTGCAATGCTCTTCACCGCCATGGCAGCCGCCTCGGCGAATGAGGGCGGCGCAAAGGAGACCTTTATCCCGGCGCAGGAGCCGGTGCCGGTGGCGCATGAGCCCGGCTCGGCCACGGGACTGCCGGTGCCGCGTTTCGTCAGCCTGAAATCGGACCACGCCAACCTGCGGCGCGGCCCGGGAACCGACTATCCGGTGGACTGGGTCTTCGTGCGCCGGCGCATGCCGCTGGAAATCATCGCCGAGACGAGCCGCTGGCGCAAAGTCCGCGATGCGGACGGCGATGTGGGCTGGATCTGGCACTCCATGCTGGACGGACGGCGGACCGCGATCTTCCTTCCCGAAAAGGACGGCGCGCCGGTGCCGATCCTTGACGAGCCGACCCCGGGTGCCGCCATCGTGGCCTATGCCGACACGAATGTGCTGGCGAGCCTGAAAAGCTGCGCCGGAGCATGGTGCCGCGTGGAGGCCCAGGGCTATGAAGGCTATGTGGAGAGGACGCGCCTTTGGGGCGTCTATCCCGACGAGGATTTCGACTGACGTCCTTTCGGTACGTTGCCGTCAGGCGAGATCGCCGACCAACGCCTCACGAACATCTTTCGACATCATCGCGATGTGACCGTAATTCTCATGCGAGATCACGAGCGAGACTTCCACGGACGGGTCCTTGAATTTCGCGGCCTGCTCATCGGTAAGCGGGAAGTGCACGAAATGCACCGAGGAGGTCTTGCCGTCCGCAGTGGTGCGTTCGACATCCTGCTCCGGTACGGCCTTGGCGCGGTCGCCGCCGATATCGATGAAAATGAAATCCTCGACATGAGCCAGACGCCGCAATTCCTTGTCGCGCTGCACGGGATCGTTGATCTCGAACATGATCGTCGCGACAAATTCGCGGCCATTGGGGATCAGCGGGTTATAGGCCGCCAACTCGTCGGCGATCTGTTCCTCGCCGCCCTTTTCGATGTAAAGCATCTCGTGGATCTGCTGAAACATCGTGTCGTAATTTTCGAAATAGAACGTGCAGAAGGGGCCGACACCCAGACGGCGCGTCCGCTTCATCTCGGCACTTTTGGCGCGGCGCTCCTTGCGCTGGGCGGCATATGTCTCCAGCGGCAGAATGTCGTCGCGCGTGATTTCCCTTTTCTGTGCGGTCATTTTCCTGTCCTGCTCTTTTGCCTCGCGCGCGGCCTTGCGAACTTCAGAGAAGTCCCCAGGCCCGCGCCATGATCTCGATCGGATGCTGCGCGGAGGGCGGCGTCGCGTCGTCCATCTCGCCGATTTCCTGAACGAGATGCTTGCCCGCCAGCGGGCAGTCCGAGGTCACATATTTGTTGCCGGTCTTGTTGACGTTGCGCGCAGCCGTCTTGCCAACCTTCATCGCGGTTTCGAAGGTTTCCTTCATAACGCCGAAGGTTCCTCCGTGGCCGGAGCAACGCTCCACCACATCCACCTTGATTTCAGGAATGAGCTTCAGCATTTCAACCGATTTCGCGCCCATGTTCTGGGCACGCGCATGGCAGGCAAGATGCGCGCTGACGCCGCCATCGACAGGGTTGAGCCCCGATGCGAGCCCTTCGTTTTTCGCGATGTCGACAACATATTCGTCAATGTCGCGGGTGGCGGCCGCGAGCTTCTTCACATCCGGGTCGTCGGGCAGGATAAGCGGCCATTCCAGCTTGAACATCAGGCCGCATGAGGCGGTCAGCGTGATGATGTCATAGCCCTTGTCGATCCAGACGCCCATGTCCTTTGCAACCTTGCCGGCCTGCTCGGCGACCTTGGCGATGTCGCCCTGCTCGAGGAAGGGCATGCCGCAGCAGCCGGGATAAGCCACTTCGGTCTCCACGCCGTTATGCGCCAGCACCTTGCGGGCAGCCTCGCCGACATGCGGGTTGTTGTAGTTCACGAAACAGGTCGCAAAGATCGCCGCCTTGCGGCCCTTGGCGGGCGCATCCTTCGGCATGGCTTCGCCTGACGCATCCTGCGCTTTCGCGCGCATCGTGAAGGTCTTGCCGTAAAATTTCGGCAGCTCGGCGCGGCGGTCGATACCGGCGACCGCTTCAAGCGCCGGGCGCGTCAGCTTGTTCGATGTCGAGGAGCCCCAATTGGCGAGCCCGGATACGGGTGCCGCCAGCTTGCCGTTGCGGTCGGTCTGGGCGAGCTGTTTCTGCGTGAAGGGAAAGCCTTCGCGCTTTGCCTCCGCCGCGCGGTAGCGCAGCATCAGATGAGGGAAATCGAGATTGAATTCATGCGGGGGCACATAGGGGCACTTCGTCATGAAACACATGTCGCAAAGCGTGCAGGCTTCGACAACGGGGCCGAAATCCTCCGACTTCACTTCGTCGAGTTCGCCGGTGGGCGATTCATCGATCAGATCGAAAAGGCGGGGAAAACTGTCGCAGAGATTGAAGCAGCGCCGGCAGCCGTGACAGATGTCGAAAACCCGGCGCAGCTCTTCGTCAAGTTTGTCGAGATCGTAGAAATCGGGATTGTGCCAATCCAGCGGATGGCGGGTCGGCGCGGCGGTGCTGCCTTCGGTCATGTCCTGCCCCTATTTTTGCGACATGCGATCGCCGCCGCTACTCGTCTCCCGTGCGGCGGACAGACAAAAAGAGGGGAGGCGGCATGGACGCCGCCTCTCCCCCGCATCCCGTCAGTCGTCCAGACCGTCAAGCGCCTTCTGGAAACGGCCGGCATGGCTCTTTTCAGCCTTGGCCAGCGTTTCGAACCAGTCGGCGATCTCGTCGAAGCCCTCGTCGCGGGCCGTGCGGGCCATACCCGGATACATGTCGGTGTATTCATGGGTTTCGCCGGCGATGGCGGCCTTGAGGTTGGCGTCGGTGTTGCCGATCGGCTCGCCCGTCGCCGGGTCGCCGACTTCCTCGAGGAATTCGAGATGGCCATGCGCGTGGCCCGTCTCACCTTCCGCCGTGGAGCGGAACACAGCGGCCACATCGTTGTAGCCTTCGACGTCGGCCTTCTGGGCGAAATAGAGATAGCGGCGGTTGGCCTGGCTTTCACCCGAGAAAGCCTCCTTCAGATTTTCCATTGTCTTGGAACCAGCAAGCGATGCCATGGTCTTTCCTCACCTGTTTGACGGCCGGAGGGGCAAAGAAGCAGGCTCCGGCGCCCTGAACCAGTTGTGCCGAATAACGGCCCCATCCCCTCAGGTCGCCGATTACCTCACGGCCCGGCGGTGGGCCAGGCTTGCGGCGCTCGAGGGGATGTGCAGGCGAATCTAGAACGCTCCCGAGACCCCGTCAATAATTTAGACAGTATCTAAAGAACGTTATAAGCCGCTGTTTTTGCGATTAGTTCTTAATTGGCGAGACCGCTTAGCGATCGCTGGACGGGCCTTGCGAAGAGCCCTGAAGGCGCACGATCACATCGACCCGGGAGATATCGGTACCCTCCGGCGCGGACGGCAGGCGCTCGATCCCGATCTCCTCGCCGGAGATATCCATCAGGCGACCGTCATCCTCGAAGAAGAAATGATGATGGTCATCGACATTGGTATCGAAATAGGTACGCGAGGAGTCGACCACAACCTCTCGCAGCAGCCGGGCTTCGGTGAACTGGTGCAGGGTATTGTAGACCGTGGCCAGAGAGACGCTCACACCGGCTTTCTGGGCCTCCTCATGGAGTGCTTCGGCCGTGACGTGACGATCGCCACCATCGAAGAGCAGGCGACCGAGAGCGAGCCGCTGGCGTGTGGGGCGCAATCCGGACGCCCGCAGCCTCGACAGGGTCTGCGCGTAGGGCCTCTCCTGGGTGTCAGGGGTCAAATGCGCCATATTCTCTCTCGCACTCACATGCAGTTTGTAATCGTTACAAGAAAATGTGGTCGCGTCATGCTTTTGTCAAGTGCGCCGCCGAATCGCGGCACCGCCGGTGCAAGCATGTCTTTGCGCTGGTGGCGGGGTATGTTACGAAGCAAAAAAGACAGGGAGCGGGGCCGTTTAGCAAGCGGTGCCCAGTCAGCAATCCGGTCCGGCCTGACGGCACTCCGGCCCATGCGGCAGGCGCGTCACGATCAGGCAAGCGGCCAGTTTCGAGCAGATGGGAATGGCGGAGCAGAAGTCGGCTTACAGTTACGAAGATCTCCTGGTTTGCAGTCACGGTCGCATGTTCGGCCCTGGCAATCCGCAATTGCCGCTGCCGCCCATGCTGATGGTCGACCGCATCTCTCAC
>CAYSVF010000126.1:0-6960 GCA_964434415.1 uncultured Parvibaculum sp. | reverse complement strand
GCCCTCCGGCGCCCACCATTCCGCGGCGATGGCGGAAAAGCGGGCGATCTCTCCCTCGTCGATGCTGGTATAGGCGTCCGAAGCCGCCGCGCCTGCCTTGTCCGTTGCTGTCATGTTCGATCCGCCTTCAGCCGTGCTGTCTGCTTTTTGCGTCTGCCGTAGCGTCTGATTGGCCCGAAACTTATGCGTGGCCGTCATTCTGCGCCGGTTGCGGGCCATTGCCCATGCGAGTATGTATGTGCCGCGTTCAGCGGGTCGAGAGCTGTCGTCCGGAAACCTGAGGAGGCCGGTGCGCCAGTCTCGCCGAGAGGTCCACCCACAAGCGACTGATATAGGGCGTTCCGGGCGGCGGGGTCCAGTGAAGACAGGACCGGACCCGGCGGGCGCATGAGGACAAGTTTCAAACAGGGCGGCGGGCCGGGGGTCGGCCGCAATTCGGTGAGCGAATGGCCCGGCTGGTCATGAAATTCGGCGGCACCTCGGTTGCCGATCTGGAGCGGATTGCCAATGTCGCCGCGCATGTGAAGCGCGAGGTGGATCATGGTCACGAGGTGGCTGTGGTCGTGTCGGCAATGGCGGGGACGACGAACCAGCTCGTCGAATGGACGCGCGAGGCCGACCGGCTTCACGATGCGCGCGAATACGACACGGTGGTTGCCACGGGCGAGCAGGTAACGGTCGGTCTTTTGTCGATCACGCTGCAGAAAATGGGCGTTCATGCCCGTTCCTGGCTCGGCTGGCAGATCCCGATCCGCACTGACGGCGCCCACGGTGCCGCGCGCATTACCGACATCGACGGGACGCAGCTTGTCGAGCGTTTGAGCCAGGGGCAGGTCGCGGTCATTGCCGGGTTCCAGGGGCTCGGGCCCGACAACCGGATCACGACGCTGGGGCGTGGCGGCTCGGATACGAGCGCGGTCGCCATCGCAGCGGCCATCAAGGCGGATCGCTGCGACATTTATACGGATGTGGACGGTGTCTATACCACCGACCCGCGGATCGTTGCGAAGGCACGGAAGCTTGATAGAATCAGCTACGAAGAGATGCTCGAAATGGCATCTTTGGGCGCCAAGGTTCTACAGACACGTTCCGTCGAGCTCGCCATGGTCCACCGGGTGCGATTGCAGGTGCGTTCGAGCTTCGACGCGCCCGATGCGCCGCAGTTCGCGGGGGAAGACTTCGTTCCCGGTACTCTAGTTTGCGACGAGGAAGAAATCGTGGAGCAGCAGGTCGTCAGCGGCATCGCCTATTCCAAGGACGAAGCCAAGATCACTCTCGTCAAGGTCGAGGACAAGCCGGGGATTGCCGCGAGCATTTTCGGTCCGCTGGCCGACGCGTCCATCAATGTCGACATGATTATCCAGAACGTGTCGGATGACGGGCGCAGCACCGACATGACCTTTACCGTGCCGCAGGCGGAACTACCGCGCGCGGAAGAGGTCATCAACAAGGTGATCTCCGGTATCCGCTGCGAACAGGTGCGGACCGATCCCGGCGTGGTGAAAGTGTCGGTCATCGGTATCGGCATGCGAAGCCATGCAGGCGTCGCCCAGGCCATGTTCCGCACGCTTTCGGAAAAGGGGATCAACATTCAGGCGATCACCACCTCCGAGATCAAGATCAGCGTCTTGATCGATGCCGAATATACGGAGCTTGCGGTGCGGGCCCTTCACTCCGCCTACGGGCTGGATTCCGAGTAAGGGGGGGCGCGCCCTTGACCATGTCTCGCAATAGCAGGAGCCCCAGCCGGCCGGGAGGCCTGAGCTGATGCCGGCCTCGGTGGGCGGGCCGCGCGTACTCTTGCGTCGTCTGCGCGAGGTTATGGCAAAGCCCGAGACCGCCCAGAAGCGCCTGGACGAGATCGTGGTGCTGATCGCCTCCAACATGGTGGCGGAGGTGTGTTCGGTCTATCTCAAGCGCAGCACGACCGATCTGGAACTTTTCGCCACCGAAGGTCTGAAGCCGACCGCCGTGCATCATACGAGGCTGCGCGTGGGCGAAGGCCTGGTGGGCGATATCGCCGCGCATGCGCGCCCGCTCAATCTGGCCGATGCTCAATCGCATCCGGCCTTTGCCTACCGGCCGGAAACGGGCGAAGAAATCTACAAGTCGCTGATGGGTGTGCCGATCCTGCGCTCGGGCCGCGTGATGGGCGTTCTGGTGGTGCAGAACCGGACCAAGCGCCATTACACCGAAGAAGAAGTCGAAGCGCTGCAGACGGTCGCCATGGTGCTGGCCGAGGTCGTGGCCGCGGCTGGGCTTCTGGATGCGCCGAGCGAGCTGGAAGAAGAAGAGGCCAAGCCCTTTTACCTTCAAGGGTCGTCCTTTGCCGAAGGGATCGCCCTCGGTCATGCGGTGCTGCATGAGCCGCGCGTCCATGTGACGAAGCTCATTGCCGAGGATACGGATGCGGAGCGCGAGCGGCTGGAGCGGGCCGTCTATGCGCTGCGCGGGTCCATCGACGACATGCTGCAGACCGAAGATCTCAGCCATGCGGGCGAGCATCGCGAGGTGCTGCAGACCTATCGCATGTTCGCCAATGATCGCGGCTGGCTGCAGCGGATGTCGGAGGCGGTGAATACCGGCCTGACGGCGGAAGCCGCGGTGGAGCGCGTGCAGAACGACACGCGCGCCCGGCTCCAGCGGGCTGCCGACCCCTATCTGCGCGACCGGCTGCATGATTTCGACGATCTGGCGAACCGGCTGCTGCGTCAGTTGACCGGCGTCACGCTTTCCTCGGTGTCGGAGGATCTGCCGGTCGACGCCATCGTGATCGCGCGCAATATGGGGCCGGCCGAGCTCCTCGATTATGACAAGGACCGGCTGCGCGGCCTGGTGCTCGAAGAGGGTGCGCCCAATGCGCATGTCTCCATCGTGGCGCGCGCGCTGGGCATTCCCACGGTGGGCCGGGCCGACGAGGCGCTGGATCATGTGGAATCCGGTGAGGCCATCATCGTCGACGGCGATACCGGCGAGATCTATATCCGGCCGACCCAGGAAGTCATTTCCTCCTACTCCGAAAAGGCGCGCTTCCGCGCCAAGCGGCAGGAGCAGTATCAGGCGATCCGGCACGAGCCGGCCATTTCGCAGGACCAGCAGCGCATCTCCTTGTTCGTGAATGCCGGATTGCAGGTCGATTTGCCGCATGTGGCGGAGTCGGGCGCGGAGGGGATCGGCCTCTTCCGGACCGAGTTGCAGTTCATGATCGCGGCGGCCCTGCCAAGTCTCGGCGATCAGGTGGAGCTCTATAGCGCGGTGCTGGACCATGTGGGCGACATGCCGGTGGTCTTCCGCACGCTCGATATCGGCGGCGACAAGATGCTGCCCTATATGAACCTCGCCCAGCTCAAGGAGGAAAACCCCGCGCTGGGCTGGCGGGCGATCCGGATCAGCCTCGACCGTCCGGCGCTGCTGCGCCATCAGCTGCGGGCGCTGCTGACGGCGGCGGCGGGGCGCGAGCTGAGGCTCATGTTCCCCATGGTGGCGGAGGTTGCCGAATATCAGCGGGCGCGCGCGCTGGTGGACAAGGAACTTGCCCGGCTCGACAAGTTCGGCAAGGAGCGGCCGTCGAAGATCGAGGTCGGCACCATGCTCGAAGTCCCGGCGCTGATCTGGCAGCTCGACGCGCTGCTGCCGCTGGTCGATTTCGTCTCCATCGGCTCCAACGATCTGCTGCAGTTCCTGTTTGCCAGCGACCGGGGCAATCCGCGCGTGGCGACCCGCTACGACCTTCTGAGCCCGGCGGTGCTGAGCTTTTTCAGGCATGTCGTCGACAAATGCGCCGAATATGAAACGCCCGTTACGCTTTGCGGCGAGATGTCTGGCCGCCCGCTGGAGGCGATGGCGCTGGTCGGGCTGGGCTTCAGGCGTATTTCCATGTCCCCCGCCGCCATCGGCCCGGTCAAGCTGATGGTGCGCTCGCTCGATGTGGGCAAGCTGGAGACCTTCATGGAAGGGCTTATGAAACTGCCCGACGGATCCGTCCGGCCGCAGCTCAAGGCCTATGCCGAGGCGGAGGGAATATCCGTCTGAGTGCGGAGTTTTTTTGCCGCTGCCGGGTTTTGTTAAGAAAACGTAGTTTTTTATCGGTCAATTTGCCCAAGTTGGGCCCGATTTTTCGTTTCGAGTGTTGCGAAATATCAATAGTTTTGGTTTATTCTCAATACTCAGATGCAGTTGGGGGCAAGTTGTATCGGGCGGCAGGGGCAGTCGTTCGGACGCATGCATGACATCCTGAATGACGGCCGCGCAAAGCAGGCTTGGTTGACCAAAGTCGAGCATTTTGGATGGCTCATTTCGATGAAGAGCCGAGACGTATGACCAAAGTTACGATGCTTCCAGCCGAGGGACGCTCCGAGGGGGGACGCCGCAGGCTGCATTTGCGTGACATCACGCATGAAGAGCCGCTTGAGGCGCATTCTGTCGGGGCCGAGCTCCGGGCCGTGCGGCTTCGCCGCAGCGAAGAGATCCGCAGCATCGCCCATATCCTTCATATTCGCCGGGATTATCTCGAAGCGCTGGAAGAAAGCCGCTATGAGGGCCTGCCCGGTCGCGCCTATGCGCTGGGTTTCGTTCGCTCCTATGCCGAATATCTGGGGCTCGACAGCCAGCATGTGGTCGAGCGCTACAAGAGCGAGCTTGACGGGGATGTGTTGGAGGAGGCGACGGAGCCGGCTTCCCGGTTCATCCCGAAAGCCGCCGGCGAGCGGCGCATGCCGCGCGGTATGGGGCTCGTCGTGGTGCTCATCGTCGCAGCCGGGCTTTACGGCGTGTGGCTGATGAGCAAATCCGCCGATCAGATGGTGGCCGACCGTCAGGGGACGATCCCCGCCGAGGAGACCGATCCGTCGATCCAGGCCGCCGAAGCCAATAATTCCGCCGCTGCGCATCATCCGCTGGAGAGCATGCCGCGCGGCGATACCGCTTCCGCGGCGACGCCGCGAGAAGGTGCCATTTCCTCCATGCGGCTCGGTGTGGGCGTACCCGGGGCGAAGCTGGTGCCGGGCGGCGAGGCGGCCATGATGGACGCCTCGGAAACCGTCGACCAGCCGCTTGCGGCCCGTCCCGCCGTCGAACCGCTTCCCGCCATTCCCGAAGGCACCGTCTATGGTGTGGAGAATGCCGGCAGCCGTGTCTCGCTCAGGGCCCGCAAGGACGACACCTGGATCCGGGTGGAAGATGCCAATGGCCGGGTGCTGATCGAACAGACCTTCAAGCGCGGCGATCTCTATCGCGTCCCCGCCGACCGCGGGGCCGTGCTGGTGGCGCGCGATGCCAGCGCCATCGAACTCGTGGTGGATGGCCGTTCGCTGGGTCTTGCCGGCCCGCCCACGCTGGTGCTGACGGGCAAGCCGCTCGTTGCCGATACGCTTCTGGCCGCGGCGCCCAAAACCGAGATCGAGGCCGCGGCGGCCGACGAAGAGGCCGCGCCCGTTCAATAGGGCGGCCAATAGGGCGGTGGCGGTGGGCGGCGCCTTCGCGGCCCGGGATCATGCCCCGGATGGCGCGACGGCGATCAACACATTATATGTGGACCGAACGGGTCGTGGATGCGGCTGCAGCAGGCTGACTCACACGGCCCCGGCCCCTTGCTAGCGAGAGTTTGGAACCGCTATGAGCATTCGACCCTGGCGCGACATCATCCGCAGGCCGAGCCGCAAGATTCATGTCGGGAATGTCGCCATTGGCGGGGATGCGCCGATTTCCGTGCAATCCATGACGAATACGCCGACCGCCGACGCGGCTGCGACGATCGACCAGATCCGGCGGATCGAAGAGGCGGGGGCCGATCTCGTTCGCGTGTCCTGCCCGGATGAGGCGTCCACCGCCGCGCTGAAGGAAATCGTGCGCGCGGCGAGCGTGCCGGTGGTGGCCGATATCCATTTCCATCACAAGCGCGCCATCGAGGCGGCGGAGGCGGGCGCGGCCTGCCTGCGCATCAATCCCGGCAATATCGGCTCCGAGGCGCGGGTGAAGGATGTGATCCAGGCCGCGAAGGACCATGGCTGCGCCATCCGTATCGGCGTCAATGCCGGTTCGCTCGAAAAGGACCTGCTGGAGAAATACGGCGAGCCCTGTCCGGAAGCGATGGTGGAGAGCGCGCTCGACCATGCGCGCATCCTGCAGGACCATGACTTCCACGAATTCAAGATCAGCGTGAAGGCCTCCGACGTGTTCCTGTCGGTCGCGGCCTATCAGCAGCTTGCCGACGCGATCGATTGTCCGCTGCATCTGGGCATTACCGAGGCGGGCGGGCTCCGCTCGGGTACCATCAAATCCTCGATCGGTCTCGGGTCTCTTCTCTGGGCGGGGATCGGCGACACGATCCGCGTGTCGCTTTCCGCCGATCCGGTGGAGGAGATCAAGGTCGGCTTCGACATTCTGAAGTCGCTCGGGCTTCGCCATCGCGGCGTCAACATCATCTCCTGCCCGTCCTGTGCGCGGCAGGGCTTCGATGTCATCGGCACGGTGCAGATCCTCGAAGAACGCCTCGCGCATATCTCCACGCCCATGTCGCTTTCCATCATCGGCTGCGTGGTGAACGGGCCGGGCGAGGCGATGCAGACCGATATCGGCTTTACCGGCGGCGGGGCCGGGGCGGGCATGGTCTATATTGCGGGCCTCACCGACCACAAGATCGGCAATGACGAGATGGTCGACCATCTGGTCGAGCTGGTGGAGCAGAAGGCGCGTGAGATCGAGGACGCGCGGGCGGCGGACAATGCCGACGCCACGCCCCGCGCGCTTGCCGGCGATTAGCGACCTCATTCGAAAAGGCTCCATGCCGGGTATGCCCGGTTTCCCTGACGAATGAGCGGTCGCGACTGGCCGGAAGACTGCAATGATCCCAGAAGAAAAACTGCGCAAGGTGCTTGATCGTTTCGAGGCCGTGCAATCCGAACTCGGCTCCGACCTTGCGACCGACCGTTTCGTCGCCCTGTCGAAGGAACTGGCGGAACT
>CAYSVF010000125.1:0-7033 GCA_964434415.1 uncultured Parvibaculum sp. | reverse complement strand
TCTTTTCTCCTTCCCCTGCCTCACAATCGCCGGAACGCCCGAACCGCTCTCCCCCAGAAGAAATGCAATATCCGGCATCCTCGCCTTGCAAGCCTAGTTGAAGAGGAACAGGGCTGCGAGCCCCAGAAAGGCAAAAAACCCGACCACATCGGTCACCGTCGTCAGGAAAACGGCGGAAGACACGGCCGGGTCCACGCCTATCTTGTCGAGACCTATCGGGATCAGGATGCCGGCGAGCCCCGCCGCCACGAGATTGATGATCATGGCCGCGGCGATGATCATCCCCAGCGCAGGGTTCTCGAACCAGAGCCCGCCAATGCTCCCCCTCAGCAGCGCGAACATGATGCCGTTCAGAAAACCGACCATCACTTCGCGCGTCACGATGCGCGACGCATTGAAAGGTACGAGATCTTTCGTCGCCAAGGCGCGAACCGCCACCGTCATCGTCTGCGTCCCCGCATTGCCGCCCATGGAGGCAACGATGGGCATCAGTACGGCCAGCGCAACCATCTGCGAAATCGTACCGTCGAAAAGTCCAATGACTGCCGAGGCCAGAATGGCCGTCAGCAGATTGAGGAACAGCCACGAGAAACGGCTGCGCGTCGTCTGAATGACCGTATCGGAAATCGCCTCCTCGCCGACACCGCCGAGACGCCGGATATCT
This sequence comes from uncultured Parvibaculum sp., assembly GCA_964434415.1. GTDB lineage: Bacteria > Pseudomonadota > Alphaproteobacteria > Parvibaculales > Parvibaculaceae > Parvibaculum. The sequence goes on along the minus strand of CAYSVF010000125.1, from coordinate 6,369 downwards.
TCGGTCGCCTCCTCGGTGATGACTTCGACGATATCGTCCACCGTGATCACGCCGACAAGGCGCTCGTCCTCATCCACCACGGCAGCCGAGATAAGGTCGTATTTGCTGAACAGCAGCGCCACATCTTCCTGGTCCATCGCGACCGGAATAAGCGTCTGTTCCTCCTCCATGACTTCCGACATCTTGACGGGCCGCCGGGTGCGCATGACGCGCGACAGGGGCACCGTCCCCACCGGCTTGTAGCCGGGATCGACGACGAAGATTTCATAGAACTCATCGGGAAGCTGCTCGGCCTCGCGCAGATAGTCGATCGTCTGGCCGACGTCCCAGAACGGCGGCACTGCGACCAGCTCGCGCTGCATGAGACGGCCGGCGGAGTATTCGGGATATTCGAGCGACTTTTCCAGAACCGCCCTGTCGGTCGCCGGAAGCTGCTCGAGAATTTCGCGCTGGTCGTGCGCGTCCATGTCCTCGAGCAGATAGACCGCGTCGTCGGAATCCATTTCCGCGACGGCCGATGCGATCACGCTCGGATCGAGCATCTCCATCACGTCGTCGCGGACGGATTCGTCGAGTTCGTGAAGGGTTTCGGGGTTAAGGTCGGAGCCCAGCATCTCGACAAGCGCATGACGCTCGTCCTGACGCACCAGCTCCAGCAACTCAGCAAGGTCGGCCGGTCTGAGTTCGAGAACCAGCGAGCGCACCTTTTCCCTGTCGGCGCGGTCGATCGCATCGACCACCGCGCGGACAAAGGCCGGGCTCAAAAGGTCGTCCGGTTCTTCCGTATCAGTCCTGGTCGCCAGATCTGCCAAGCGGGCACCTCCTGATCACTCAAACACGGGCGCGGAGACGGCAAAGCGAATCCGACGCACAAGCGTGCAGAGTGTGCGCTATTTGGCGATTGCCTGCCAGCCGGTAGGCGCCGGCGGCGAATAGAAGGGAGGACCGGAAATCCGACAGGTCCGAAGGACATGGTGCGGTCGAGAAGACTCGAACTTCCACGGGTTTTACCCCACAGCGACCTCAACGCTGCGCGTCTACCAATTCCGCCACGACCGCGCACGCATGTCCCAGACCAGATTCCGTTCTGGAGAGCCGCCCATGTAACAAATCCCTGACGGCTACTCAAGCGGCAAAATGCATCCGAACGCACAAGTTGGGATTAAATGCCGTCGCCGTCCGTATTGGTGACCGGAAGGTGGATGCCGCACTCGTCCTTGTCCTGCCCGGCCCAGCGCCCGTCGCGATAGGACCCGCCCTCGGGCACACGTTCAGTGCAGGGCATGCAGCCGATGGACAGGTAGCCGTCCTTCACCAGCGGATGGCGGGGTAGCCGGTATTCGTCCAGATAGGCCTCCAGCTTCTCCTGATCCCAATCCGCTAGCGGATTAAGCTTGAAGCGGGTGCCCAGCGCGGCCGATTTAGCCGCTCCGGTGCCCCGGATCGCCTCTTCCTCGATCTTGTGCATGGCGGAGCGGGCGCTCGTCTGGAAGCGCTTCCGGCCCGTGATCGACATATCCACGCCCTTGAGGGCGCGCTCCAGCGGCAGCACCTTGCGGATATGGCAGCACCGGTCCGGATTGGCGTTCCACAGACCGCCCTGGGGGTCATCGGCCTTCAGGTCGTCGGGATGCGGGCCAATGGCGCGCAAATCCGCAAGCCCCAGCTTTTCCTGCAACCGGTCGCGATAACGCAACGTCTCGCCGAAGAGCTTTCCCGTATTGAGAAAGATGACCGGCGTCGTCGGATCGATCTGTGAAATCATGTGGAGCAGCACGGCCGACTCCGCCCCGAAGGAGGATACGGCAGCAATGCGGCCCTGAAACTCGCGCTTGATCATGACCTCGAGAAGCTCCTGCGGCGCAAGGCTCTCATAGGCATCGCGCAATGCGCGCAGACGTTCCGACGTGACAGGCTCGGCATCCATCACCGCGGCCTGACGGTCGGTCAGCCCCGTGTTTTTTCTCGTAAGATCGAGTGCGGTCATGACAACCAGCCTTTCTCGTCGATAAGGGCATCGGTCCGGCGTCCGAGTTCGGCAATGCCTGTTCCTTCGTCCCGCCACATCTCTCGCTGGCGGGCCAGCTCGTCGAGCCGTCCGCCCCACTCCGGCCCGAATTTCTCGGCCAGATAGCGCTTCAGCCGGCGCGCCAGACCCGGCGACTTGCCGCCCGTCGAAACGGTGAGCGTAAGATCGCCGCGCCGTAGCATGGAGGGCACGTGAAAATCGCAAAGCGCCCGGCGGTCTTCCGTATTCACAAGGGCGCCCGCCTCGCGCGCCGCCGTGGCCAGTTTCGCGGACTCGTCTTCCTCAAGCCCTGCAATAAAGACCACGCCCGCCGCCTTCAGCGCCTCCGCCGCGGGCCGCGCGCCACGCAACCTGTCGCCAATCGCCTCGGCATAATCCGGCGCCGGATCGCGCGCATAGACATCCAGCCGCGCCGCACCCGCCTCATCCAGCAGGCGCAGCCGGCGCCGGGCATCCTCGCCCTCTCCGATCAGCACGATCCTCACGCTGGCGGTATCGATCAGGATCGGAAACATGGGCGCCCGGCCTCCTGCTAAACTCTAATTCCCCAAAGAGATATGGAACCGGAGAAAATAATTCAAGAAGATAACGTATTATACAATTAATAACACAAATAATATGTTTTTTAGACGCATAAAAAAGGGCCGCTCCCGGCCCTTCCGCCCGAATTCGGGTCGCTTCAGCGCCCTAGTCGGCTTGCTGGCTGATCAGTTCCGTGACCGAAACAGCGATCCTCTCGCCTTCCACGACGATTTGGCCCCTGGCGATCGGGATATTGTTGGCCAGGAGGAGGACATCTTCCTCATGGCGCGTATTGAGTTCGATCACCGCGCCGCGGCCCATCTTCAGCAATTGCTGAATTGGCAGGGTGGTCTTGCCAAGTACCACCGATAGTTCGACAAAGACCTTGTTGACGGAGTTCATTTTCGCGCCCATTAGCTTTTCTGCCCCGTAGAGGAGCACCACCCGGAGCACAAATTCGCATGGCGGAGTTACCTCGTGGTTAACCAGACGAACAGCCCGACCCCCTCAACCGACGCGCCCTGGGAGGTGGAATGGCGCGTATCGGACGAGCCTGTGCCCTATGAAGAGGCTGTCGCCGTCATGGAAGAGCGCGCCGCCGCCATTGCCGCCGGCGAGGCCCCTGAGCTGGTCTGGCTGCTGGAGCATCCGCCGCTTTACACCGCCGGCACCAGCGCCGACGAGCGCGACCTGCTGACACCCGACCGCTTTCCGGTCTTCAAGACTGGCCGCGGCGGCCAGTACACCTATCACGGCCCCGGCCAACGCGTGGCTTACGTCATGCTCAACCTGAAACGCCGCAAGCCGGATGTCCGCGCCTATGTACAGGATTTGGAGCGATGGCTCATCGCCGCGCTGGAGCGGTTCAACGTGAAGGGCGAGATCCGCGAGGATCGCGTCGGCGTCTGGGTCCGCCGCCCTGAAAAGGGGCCCGGCCGCGAAGACAAGATCGCCGCGATCGGCGTACGTCTGCGCCGCTGGGTGACGTTTCACGGCATCAGCCTGAATGTCGATCCAGATCTCGATCACTTCACCGGCATCGTGCCCTGCGGCATCAGCCAGCATGGCGTGACCAGCCTCGCCGATCTCGGACATCTCGTCTCGATCCCGGAAGTCGACATGGTGCTGCGCGAAACCTTTGAAGAGGTTTTCGGCAAAAACGAGAGCGCCTAGGGCAAATCCGCCTGCCGCATACCCAGCACGATGGACCCGATCCCCGCCGTCACGATGGCGAGCCAGAAAAGGCCGCCCGCAATCGGCATGGAAAGCGCGACCCAGAACACGAATGTCGCGATGGCAATGCCGATAACCCGCCCCAGCGCACCCTCGCCCACCGCACCGAGCTTCGACCAGACAAAGGCGCCAGCCGCAACGATCGAAGTGACAAAGCCCGCGATCACGCCGAGCGGCCAGAGCAGGATCAGAATGAAAGCCGCCGGAATGCCGACAATCGTCAATGCAACCGCGACCGCAAGAACCGGTACACCGATGATCCAGGCCAGGCCGAAGAGAAAGGCGAGCAGCGGGTTATCGCTAAACCCGTCGCGCAGACGAGCGCTCCCCTCCGGCGACAGCAGGGCGAAGATCGCGGCCAGAATGCCGAAAACGACCGCGCCGCCGGCCGATACGCGGTAGCCCGGCGCCGACCATTCCGACCGGCCCCGCTCTTCCCATTCGCGCGGCAGTCGCCGGTCATCGGGCATGGCCCGCGGGGCAGGACGCGGTTCGGCCTCCTCGGACGACCAGGCGTTTTCGCTCACCTTGCCGGAAACCTCCGCCCCCGGATCGATTTCGGCCCGCGAGGCTGCGTAATAATTCACATCTCCGCCGATCTTCGCATCCGGTCCGAGCGTCAGCTTGCTGCCATAGAATGTGACGTTGCCGTCGACCACGCCATTGATGAGCGCATCCTGCGAGCGGATGGAAACATCGCCATCGACCCTGCCGCTGATCGCGACCCGCCGCGCGGCAATCCAGACATCCCCGTCGATAGCGGCATCCGGCGTCAGGATCACGGTCTCGGCCAGCACATTGAGATCCCGGTTCGCTTTGCGCGAGAAGGTCACTTCCTGCCCGGTCAGGAACACGGCGTCATCCGTTCCCCATTCATAGCCTTTCTGGGCCGCATGGGCCGCACCGCCCGGCAAGGCGGACAGAACCGGCAGGATCATCAACAACAAGGCCAGCAGAAACGCACGCATCGTCGGTCCTTTCAGCTCGTGACGCCCCCTCACTATAGGCACAAGCGCCATATATGAAAAAGGGCGCCCGAAAGCGCCCTTTTGGTGTGCGTCTCGAACGGAAACCCTATTCGAATTCCATAATGACGGCGTCGACCGCCAGGCTGTCGCCCTCTTCGCAATCGATGCTTTTCACCACCGCGTCCACTTCGGCGCGGAGAATGTTTTCCATCTTCATGGCCTCGACCACGGCAAGCGCTTCGCCCGCCTTCACTTCCTGGCCGACCTCCGCATGTAGCTTCTTCACAAGGCCCGGCATGGGGCAGAGAAGCATCTTGGACGTGTCCGCGACCTTAAGCTCGGGCATCAGCGCCGCAAGCGCATAGCCGCGCACCGTATGCACGATGGCATTGGCCGTCGCACCGCGATAGCGCAGCAGATAACCCTGCTTGGCTCGGTCCGTCTCGACGACATACTCCTTGCCGTCGATCATGCCCTTCCAGACCGCCTGCCCCGGCGTCCAGTCCGACCGGACCAGATGTTCGGAAAGCCGCTTGCCGTTTTCGTCGAGGAAGAAGACCTCCAGTCCCGCCGCCACATCCGTCGCGGAAACGCGCTGGTTCCACTCATCCAGCGACACGACCCACTCTGTCGGCAGCACGCGCGGCCTGTTGGGCAGCTGACCGGAAATCTGCACCGCGCGATCCGCATGCAGCTTGTTCATGTGAACTGCGATGACGGCGAGCATGACGGCGCGCTCATCGGCCAGCTCCACACCCTTGAACCCGTCCGGATATTCTTCGGGAATGAAGTTGGTCGTGAGGCGGCCTTCGCAGAACCGCGGATGCTCCATGATCGCTGCAAGGAACGGAATATTGTGGCCGATCCCCTTGATATGGAAGCTGTCGAGCGCTTTCGACATATGCTTGATCGCCGAGAGCCGGTCCGGCCCGTGCGTGCAGAGCTTGGCGATCATCGGATCGTAGAACAGCGAAATCTCGCCGCCCTCGAACACACCGGTATCGTTGCGGATGGTGAGGCCCTTCTCCGTCCCCTCTTGCGGCGGCTGGTAGCGCACCAGACGGCCGGTGGACGGCAGGAAGTTCCTGTACGGATCTTCCGCATAGATGCGGCTTTCCATGGCCCAGCCATTGATCTTCACATCCGACTGCTTGATCTTCAGCTCTTCGCCATTGGCGACGCGGATCATCTGCTCCACCAGATCGATCCCGGTGATGAGCTCGGTCACCGGATGCTCCACCTGCAGGCGCGTGTTCATTTCGAGGAAGTAGAAGTTCTTGTCCTTGTCGACGATGAACTCCACCGTGCCCGCGCTCTCATAGTTCACGGCCTTGGCGAGCGCCACGGCCTGCTCGCCCATGGCCTTGCGGGTTTCCTCGTCGAGGAAGGGCGACGGCGCTTCTTCGATCACCTTCTGGTTGCGGCGCTGGATCGAGCATTCGCGCTCCACCACATAGATCGCATTGCCCTTTTTATCGGCCAGCACCTGAATTTCGATATGGCGCGGCTGCGTCACGAACTTCTCGATGAAGACGCGATCATCGCCGAAGCTCGACTTGGCTTCCGACATGGATGAGGCAAAACCGTCGGCCACTTCAGATTCCGACCAGGCGATAC
>CAYSVF010000124.1:0-7052 GCA_964434415.1 uncultured Parvibaculum sp. | reverse complement strand
GTTTTTCGGAGACCATGGCGCCGCAAATCTATGACGGCATGGTCGTCGTCGGCAGCGCAGGTGGCGAATGGCCGATCCGCGGTTTTGTCGCGGCCTATGACGCAAAATCCGGAAAGCAGGTCTGGCGCTGGCATGCGACCGACCCGAAGACGTTCGAGGGCGATTCCTGGGAGCAGGGCGGTGGCATGGTCTGGACGACCCCGGCCATCGACGCCGAGCAGGGTTTGGTGATCTTCTCCACCGGCAACCCCAACCCCGATCTGGATGGCACGAAGCGCAAGGGAGACAATCTCTACACCGACTCCATCGTTGCTCTCGATGTCAAAACCGGCAAGATCAAATGGCACTACCAGGAAGTGAAGCACGACGTCTGGGACTATGACGCCGTCAGCAACGTCGTCCTGTTCGATACCGAGGTGGATGGCAAGACAGTTCCTGCCGCCGGCGAGGCGGGCAAGGTCGGCTGGCTCTTCGTGGTCAACCGGAAGACGGGCAAGCTCATCCGCAAATCGGATCCGCTCGTCATGATGTCGGACAACATGTTCACCAAACCCACCAAGAAAGGCGTCTTCATGATGCCTGGCGCCAATGGCGGTGCGGAATGGTCTCCGCCTGCATATTCCCCGGACACGAAGCTTCTTTATGTGATGGAAATGAACCAGCGCATGAACTTCACGAACAAGGAAACCACAGCGACCATACCGGGCCAGATCCGGCTGGGCAGTACGTTCAAGAACGTGAAGGGCGACAAGGCGCTTCAGAACGGTGTGCTTGACGCGGTGAATGTCGATACCGGCAAGGTGGCGTGGAAGTACAAGGCTCCGCAGCCCATGATCGGCGGCGTTCTGACGACTGCCGGCAATCTTGTTTTCACCGGCGAAGGCAATGGCTGGTTCGATGCGTTCGACGCCAAAACCGGCAAGAAGCTCTGGCGCTACAATCTGGGCGCTGGCGTGAATGCGCCGCCGGTAAGTTACGAAGTGGACGGCACGCAGTATATCGCTGTTGCCGCAGGCGGTAACTTCCAGATGGATTATCCGAGAGGCGACGCAGTCGCCATCTTCAAGCTGAATGGAAGCTCCTGACCTTCCTTCTTGTGGGGCGGCCCGATTTTCCGGGCCGCCCCACACGCATTCCATTTTCCGTTTCCGGGTCCTCCCCGAAAGAACGATACTCTTCCCGCCAATGTTACGCGACGTAGGGATACGCGACGGCATTTGGCTGTGGATTGGCGCCCACCGAAAAACGCGTCATTCTTGATCTATCAAGGCATTGAGCCGAACAAGAAAAAGCGCAAGGGAGGAGCACTCATGAAACTCGACCAATCCGTTTCCGCGGTGGTGACCGGCGGGGCATCCGGCCTCGGCAAGGCAACCGTGACCGCGCTGCGCGAGAAGGGCGTGAAGGTCGCCATTTTCGATCTCAACAGGGAAAATGGCGAGAGGGTCGCAAAGGAACTCGGCGCGCTCTATTGCGAGGTCGATGTGATGGACGAGGATGGCGTCGATGCAGGCTTTGCCAAGGCGAGGGCCGAAAACGGCCAGGAACGCATTCTCGTGAATTGCGCCGGCGGCGGACGCGGCGGCAAGACCATCGCGCGCGACAAGCAGACCGGTGAGCTCGTCCCCTTCAAGAGTTCCGACTTCGAATATGTGCTGGGCCTCAACACCGTCGGCACGTTCCGCTGCATCGTGAAAAGCGCGGCTGGCATGGCGACGCTGGATCCGCTGGACAGTGGAGAACGCGGCGCGATCGTGAATACCGGCTCGGTCGCCGCGGAAGACGGACAGATCGGCCAGGTGGCCTATTCCGCAGCCAAGGCCGCGATCAAGGGCATGACGCTGACCATTGCACGCGATCTTTCGCGCGAAGGCATCAGGATCAACACGATCCTACCCGGCATCATGGCGACGCCGCCCATGCTGGGGGTGAAGGACCGCGCGCCGCAGATTTTCGACAATCTCGCCGCATCCGTTCCCTTTCCGCCGCGTCTCGGCGATCCGTCGGAATATGCCGACCTCGCCCTCACCATGCTGCGCAACGGCTATTTCAACGGCGAGACGGTCCGTCTCGACGGCGCGATCCGCATGCCGCCGCGTTAGGAGACAGGAAGTAAGGACAGAAAAAGTCGCCCGCGTCCGGCATGCCGTAATGGCGGTGTCACGCGGGCGACGTCCCGCCCGGCTTTGCAACCGGCTCCACCTTGAGCAGCGAACCGTCCACATCGACGATGGTCACCGAAAGTCCCGCCGCGACATCGGGCCCCTCCGCCGACCAGACCGTATCGCCGACCTTCACCGAGCCCCGTCCGTTCACGATGTCGCGCGAGACCACGACGGTGCGCCCGACCAAAGACCTCGCACCCTGATTGAGCAGCGGCGCATCGGAAGCGATGGGGTGGCGTTTGAACCAGAACACCTGAAGCGCAACGCCTGCGATGGCGAGGACGGCAAATGCAAGAATCTGCATCGCCGCGCTCGTTTCCGGAAAAACGAGCGTGATGGCGGCAAGTCCGATGGAAGCGACGCCGAACCAGATGATGAAGACACCCGGAACGATTGCCTCCGCCGCGACGAGAACGATGCCGATGGCAGCCCATATCCAGTAATCCATATTGCACCCTCGCTTGGGAGGCGGCGCCCGGCCGCTTAACTTGTCTTGGTTTCGTCGAAGAGTTGTTTGATGCTGCCGATGGAGCCGATCACATTGCTCGCTTCGAGCGGCATATAAACGACTTTCGCATTGGGCGAGGCGGCCATCTCCTTCACGGCATCGATATAGCGCTGGCCAAGGAAATAGTTGATGGCGGCCTTGTCGCCATTCTGGATGGCTTCGGAGACGACCTTTGTCGCCATGGCTTCGGCTTCCGCAAGGCGTTCCTTTGCCTCAGCTTCCAGGCGCGCGGCTTCGAGCTTGCCCTGGGCATCCAGAATCTGGCCCTGCTTGCGGCCTTCCGCCTCGCGGATTTCAGCTTCCTTCTGACCTTCCGCGGTCAGAATGGCGGCGCGCTTCTCGCGTTCGGCCTTCATCTGGCTTGCCATCGCTTCCACCAGATCGCGGTTCGGGTCGATCTTCTTGGCTTCGATGCGCTTGATCTTGACGCCCCACGGCTCGGTCGCCTGGTCGATGACTTCAAGCAGCGCGGCATTGATCCGTTCGCGCTCGCCCAGCAATTCGTCGAGCTGCATGCCGCCCATCACTGTGCGCATATTCGTCATGCAGAGATTTACGATTGCGTTGTCGAGACCGAAAATCTCATAGGCCGCCTTGCGCGGGTCCATGATCTGGTAGAACACGACGCCGTCGACCATCGCCATCGCATTGTCCTTGGTGATGATCTCTTGCTCGGGAATATCGAGCACGGTTTCCATCATCGACAATTTGTGACCGACACGGTCGAAAAACGGGATCAGCAGGTTGAGGCCGGGCTGCAGGGTTCTGGTGTATCGGCCGAAACGCTCGACGGTCCACATATAGCCTTGCGGCACCACTTTGACGCCGGCGAAGATGGTGGCGAGGCCGAGTATGACCACCGCCAGCGCAAAAATCGTAAAGCCTGACATTCGTTCTTTCCTCCCGGATCAACGGCGATGCCGCGCCGGCCCTTGTGCAGGCCGGGCAGCGGCTCGACGGCCATATTGACGGGAGAATGTGAACCGGATGCGTCTCAGCGGCACGTCCGGCCGAAACGTGATTCTTCCCCCTCAGGATGAAATCTAGCACAAATCAAGAGCGTGAATTCGCAAATGGAGCGGGGTCAGAAATACCGCCGAAGCTGGAGGTAGACCCGTGTGGGCTGCTCGACATAGGGCGCGCCGCTGCCGATGACGGGCAGTCCGCCAAACTCCGTATTCGACGGGCCGACGGGAAGCCGCGCGCCGGCGATAAGGTTGAGATTGTCTTCAAGCGACCATGTCGCCTCGCCGAGTGCATAGAAGCTGCCATCGTTGAGATTGGCGATCAGTGTGGGCGCGATCTCCAGAAGCGGCGTCCATTGCAGCGTGCCGCCGAGGGAAAGATAGTCGCGGCCCGTATTGAAAACCTGCCCGCGCAGCAGACGGTCGGTCAGCGGCGCCGGAAGCCTGGCCAGCGAATAGCGCCGCGCCTCCAGCCCGAAGCCGTTTCGGTAATATTCGGCGAAAATGGTGGCGTCACGCCCGGCAAGAGTGAAGGCGTCGCTGATATTGGCAAGCCCCGAGACATAGGTTCTGTCGTCATCGACATAGGTCGGCACCAGCTCCGCGTTCCATGTGGCGCCGCTCAGCGCCCCGCTCACGCCAAGCGCGGCGACGGCGTCGCCATGGTCCTGTGCAGCCAGAAAGCTGCCACGCCATGGGCCGAGCCCGGTGTGAAGCAAAAGCGCGAAGGAACTGGCGTCGAGCGTCGGATCGTCGCCTCTGCGCGGCGGGCGGGGCACGGCGACGAATTGCAGGTCCGATCCGTCGTCGAAGAGATATTGCGTATAGAGCATATCTGCGCCGGGCTTGTATTCCGTATCCGTCGCATCGGGCGAGAAGGGATCGAAAAGATCCATCGGATGAAAAACGAGGCCCGACCCCCATGTAAGCGCCTGCCGCCCGAAGCGCGCGACGAGATGTGTTCCCGTATAGCCGACGGACAGGCGGTCGATGCGCTGCGTGAGCGTGAAGCTGTTCCCGTCCACAGTGGTGTCCGTCAGGTCCCACCATGTCCGCGGCGGCGCTTCGGGAAACAGGGCGAGTGCCTTTTCCCGCGCGGCGAGCAGCGGCGTGTTGCCGGCATCGAAGCCGAGCTGGTACTGGAAGGCAAACCGCCACGGGCCCTGGCGCGGCTCCCATGTTACCCGCAGATTCCCCAACACGTCGTTTCGCTCGCGCTTGCCCAGCAACGCGGAAACGCTTCGCTCGCTTTCACGCGCAAACATATCCTGCAATTCCAGCCGGCCATGCACCGGCGCGGCGCGTCCCGGCACGGCAGGTAGCGCGAGGAAAGCGGCCAACAGAATGCGTGTGAGATGTTTCATGGATCTCAGACCGCCATTTCGGCTGACCGGAGCTCGTCCGAGGCGACACGGCCGTCTGCGATGACGATGTGACGGCGGGTGCGCGAGATGACGCGATCATCATGCGTGGCCATCAGGAAGGTGACGCCATAGCGTTCGTTGAGGTCTGACATCAGCGTGATGAGATCTTCCGCCGTCTTGGTGTCGAGATTGGCGGTAGGCTCGTCGGCCAGCACGATGGAAGGACGGCTCGCCAGCGCGCGGGCGACGGCGACACGCTGTTGCTGACCGCCGGACAGGCGCGACGGGCGCCTGTTTTCCATGCCGTCGAGCCCGACCTGATGCAGCATCTCCTTTGCCCGTTCGCGGCGCTCCTTTGCCGGGACGTTCATCAGCTGCTGCGTGAATTCGACATTCTCCACGGCGGAAAGAACGGGGATGAGATTATAGGCCTGAAAGACGAAGCCGATCTTGCGCAGCCGAAGGTCGGCGAGTTCCTCATTGTCGAGGGTCGTGAGATCCTGCCCGTCAATGCTGATCGTTCCCTCCGTCGGGCGGTCGAGCCCGCCGACGATATTGAGAAGCGTCGTCTTGCCCGATCCGGACGGCCCGGCGAGCGAGGCGAAGTCGCCTTTCTCGATGGCGAGGTCGACGCCGCGCAGCGCCGGCACGTCGATCGAGCCCTGACGGTAATGCTTGGTAATGCCCTTGCATTCGACGATGGCGGTCATGGCTCTCTCCCTCTTTCCTAAAAACGTCTCATGGCTTCGACTGGGCTCACCCGCGAGGCGCGGCGCGCGGGCCAGAGCGTGGCGACCACGCCCAGCGTCCAGACGATCAGGCTGTAAAGCGCGAAATCGCCCGCATCGACTTTCGGGTAAAGAATGTGGCCCGCGCCGACCAGCTCCGCGCCCCGGCCCAGAAAGCCGAGATCGATCCCGTTGGGAAAGGCCTGAACCGAAAGCACGGACATCGCGATGCCAAGGCCCACCCCGACGCCGATCAGCATGGCGGATTCGAGCGTCACTTCCATCAGCACCAGGCGCGGCCGCATGCCAAGCGCCTGCAAAAGACCGAATTCGCGGATGCGCTCGAAAACGGCCATGAGCTGCGTGTTGACGATGCCGATCGCCATCAGCGCGAACATGATCCACAGCCACATCAGAATGAATTCGTTGAAAAAGGTGCTGACCGCATAGGAAAGCGGCGCGAGGGTCTTCCAGCTTTGAATGTCGAGTACGGGCGAAGACGCCTTCATCCGGGCGATGACATCGGCGATGTCGCGACCGTCAGGCGTCACGAAGGCGACCTCGGTGATGTCGGTGCCGATGCCGGTAAAGGCTTGCGCGGTTTCAAGGCCTGTAAAGGCGAACTGGTCTTCGGTCTGCTGGGGCGCGGCATAAAGGCCGACGACCTGGAAGGCGCGCTCGGCGAGTTTACCCTTCTCGTCCTGCGCCATCACCACCACGCGCTTGCCGACCCGTGTCTTGAGGCGGCGGGCGAGGTTTCGTCCCAGCACGATTCCCTTGTCCGCGGGGCCATCGAGATAGCGTCCCTCGCGGACCCGGTCCGGCAGGACGGAAAGGCGTCGTTCCCGCGCAGGCCCGGTGCCGACCAGCGTTATGGGCAGGGTTTTGTATTCGCTCTGCACGATGGCGGCGACGCGCAGACGCTTCGTATATGCCGTCACGGCGGAAGAGGAGAGGATGCTTTTAAGCTTGCCGTCCGGCTGGGGCATGCGATGGGCGACCGTGGGATCGTCCAGATAGCCGGTGGCGTGGATCTGCCCTTCGCCGGTCATCAGCTTCAGTGTCGTATCGCGGCTGGAGACCGACCACGCCTTGAGCAGCACCGAGAATGTGAGGATGGACCACAAGCCGACACTGACGACCAGCACGGTGATGATCGTGCGGCGTGGATTGCGCCAGAGATTGCGCCAGGCGAGGGGAAGGAGAAGGCGGAGCCGGTCCATCATGCCGACCTCATGGCGGTTACGGGTTCCAGGCGCCGCACGCGGGCATAGGGAATGAAGCCGGCAATCGCGACCGCGACCAGGATCGCGAGCGGGCCG
>CAYSVF010000123.1:0-7086 GCA_964434415.1 uncultured Parvibaculum sp. | reverse complement strand
CCGGCGACGGCAACGCCATGGTGCTGCGCGCCGGCCTGCCGCTGCAGGACATGGAATTCGTGCAGTTCCACCCGACCGGCATTTACGGCGCGGGCTGTCTCATCACCGAAGGGTCGCGCGGCGAGGGCGGCTATCTCACCAATTCCGAGGGCGAGCGCTTCATGGAGCGCTATGCGCCGAGCGCCAAGGACCTTGCCTCGCGCGACGTGGTTTCGCGGTCGATGACCATCGAAATCCGCGAAGGACGCGGCGTGGGCAAGAACAAGGACCACATCTTCCTGCACCTCGATCATCTCGATCCGGCGGTGCTGAAAGAGCGTCTGCCCGGCATCTCCGAATCGGCCCGCATCTTCGCCGGCGTCGATGTGACGAAGGAGCCGATCCCGGTGCTGCCGACCGTGCATTACAACATGGGCGGCATTCCGACGAACTTCCATGGCGAGGTGCTGACGCTCAAGGACGGCAATCCGGACAGCGTCGTGCCCGGCCTGATGGCGGTGGGCGAAGCGGCCTGCGTGTCGGTCCATGGCGCGAACCGCCTCGGTTCCAACTCGCTGATCGACCTTGTCGTGTTCGGCCGCGCCGCGGGCATCCGCGCCGCCGAGCTCGTGGAGAAGGGCGCCTCCCAGCCGGAACTGCCGGCGGGCGCGGGCGACAATTCGATCGCGCGTCTCGACAAGTTCCGCAATGCCAGCGGCTCCACCCCGACCGCCGAGCTGCGCGACGAGATGCAGCGCGCCATGCAGGAAGACGTCGCCGTGTTCCGTACCGGCGAGACGCTGGAGCAGGGCCGCAAGCGCATTCAGGAGACGGTGGGCAAGCGCGGCGATCTGCGCGTCAGCGACCGCTCTCTCGTGTGGAATTCCGATCTCATCGAGACGCTGGAATTCGACAATCTCATCATTCAGGCGGTCGCCACCGTGGAGGGCGCGGCCAACCGCCAGGAAAGCCGCGGCGCGCATGCGCGTGAGGACTTCCCGGATCGCAATGACGAGACCTGGATGAAGCATACGATGTGCTGGGTGGACGAGAACGGACAGGCGACGATCGATTATCGCCCCGTGCATACCTACACGCTTTCCAACGACATCGAATACATCAAGCCGAAGGCCCGCGTTTACTGATCGCGGGAAAGGATCGAAAAGATGGTTCAGCTCACCCTGCCGAAAAATTCCGTCGTCAAGAAGGGCAAGACCTTCAAGGCCCCCAAGGGCGCCAAGAAGGTCAAGAAGTTCCGGATCTATCGCTGGAGCCCGGATGACGACGCCAATCCGCGCATGGACACCTATGAAGTGGACATGTCCGACTGCGGGCCGATGGTTCTGGACGCGCTGATCAAGATCAAGAACGAGATCGACCAGACGCTGACCTTCCGCCGCTCCTGCCGCGAAGGCATTTGCGGGTCCTGCGCGATGAATATCGACGGGCAGAATACGCTGGCCTGCACCAAGGGCATCGATGAGGTCTCCGGTGAGGTGCGCATCTATCCGCTGCCGCATATGCCGGTGGTGAAGGATCTCGTGCCGGACCTGACGAACTTCTATGCGCAGCATGCGTCCATCGAGCCCTGGCTGCAGACGGAAACGACCGAGCCTGCCAAGGAATGGCGTCAGAGCCATGAGGATCGCGAAAAGCTCGACGGGCTTTACGAGTGCATCCTCTGCGCCTGCTGCTCCACTTCCTGCCCGAGCTATTGGTGGAACGGCGACCGCTATCTCGGCCCGGCCGCGCTCTTGCAGGCCTATCGCTGGCTGGTGGACAGCCGCGACGAGGCGACCGGCAAGCGTCTCGACGATCTGGAAGATCCGTTCCGTCTCTATCGCTGTCACACCATCATGAACTGCGCGCAGGCCTGCCCGAAGGGCCTGAACCCGGCCAAGGCGATCGCCGAGATCAAGAAGATGATGGTGGAGCGTCAGGTCTGACGGCTCTTGCATCCGAACACGTAAAAGGCCGCTCTTCGGAGCGGCCTTTTTGTTTCTGAAATGCGAAAATCGCTAGGTTTTCACATATTCCGTATCCGGAGCGGCGTGTGCGATATAGGCCTTCATCGCGCGCTTGAGCGCGTCATAGTTTTCGAAGGCACAGTCATTGCCCTTGCGCGAGATGTCGAAGTCCTGAAGCGTCTTGCCGTCCTTTTTGAGCGCGCGGGCGAAATCGGTGCAATTGGGCGACCAGCGCAGCCACCCCGTCTTCGTCTTGCGGATGACACCGTAAATGTTGACGCCGGGCTTCGTCACGCTGTGGGTCTGCACGATGTAATCGCCATTGCCGACGGCCCTGGCGATGCCGGATGTCTCGGGTGAATTTCCCACCTTGTATAGATAGTCCGCCTTTTCGCGGGTGACGCTTGCTTCGCGGGGCGCGCGATCGGTGCGTTTGCCGTTTTCATCGAGCTTGTAGACGAGATAATGCGCTGGCAGTTCGACCGGGTAGTCCGCCTTCTCGGGTGTGATGAGCGGCGTTTCGCTGACGAAGCAGCCTGCAAGCGTGAGGCAGGCCGCAAGCGCGGCGAGGTGGCGTAGATGGTGGCGCATATTCTTCCTCCATGTGCCCAGCCCAGAAGTGTCCGCTCCTGACCCATGCTGGCATTGGAGGCCCCCGCCGTGCAAATCGGGGGGAAGCGTTTCAGGTGAGGCCCTTGCCGGGTTCGCCGTCGCGCCAGCGGAAGAGGAGGGCGCGGTCGTCCTGGTCCCAGGGATGGAAGCCGGGTCGGTACCAGCGGATGTAGTCGCGCAGCATGCGCCGCATGAAGCCGGGATAGACGAGCGTGACGCGCAGCATGACGCGCCAGCTTTTCCAGCGCCACTGGAGGCCGTCCGTCTTGAGGAAGCGCCACGTCACCCAGTAGAGGAAGGGCAGCATGAGCCGGGTCGCGGCAAGGATGCCTGCGATGCGCAGGAGATAGCGGCGGAAGCCGCGCACCTGCATGCAGAAGAGATCGTAGGTCACCGATTTATGCTCGACCTCTTCTGCGCCGTGCCAGATCCACATGCGCACGAGCGGCGGGTAGCCGTTGGTCCGGATATGCTCAGGCCGGTCGAGGAGCTGGTGGGCGAGGATTGCCGTGAAGTGTTCGATGGCGGCGGTGAGCGCGAGGTTCTGAAGATCGGTGCGCCGCGCCTCCAACCGCTTCACGCGGTCGCGCAGTACCTGGGTCACCTCTTCGGCGGGAAAGCCCTGTTCCTGCAACTGGTCGTTATAGCGCCGGTGTTCGCGGGAATGGACCGATTCCTGAAAGAGGAAATCCTTCACCTGCGCCTCGAGCGGGGTGTCCTTTGCGGTCTCCGCAAAGCGGCGCACGGAGCGCAGCAGATAGTGCTCCAGCTCCTCGATTGCCAGCGACATGGCATTGAAGAAGGCGGTCAGGCCCGGATCGTCCGCATACCAGGCGCGCGGAATTTCGCCCATATCGTCATGCCGACGATCCCGGCGGATCATTTCCACTGTGGCTGAAGCCTGCGTCACCTGTCGCCCATATCCTTACGCGCCCGAAACTGTGCGCCCAGAATGACACAGGGTCCATGGCTCGGTCACGCATCTACTTTTCGGAGGAGAAGGGCGGCCCGCCTTGCCCTCGCTTCCACACATGGACAGGGCGGACCGCTCGCAATGTTGAGCTTTCGCGAACGGCCTTTGGCGATCTTGAGGGATGCTGACCGGCCGGGGGCGAGGGCTCAATGATTCTACGTAGGAATTCTGATATTCCGTCACAAGAGTAGGGCGGAGGTCTGAAGATCGGGTCAGCGGAACCGTTCGGATTGTGTGATCCGGCTTAACCGCCTCTTCATTATGGAATTTTCCACACGCAGGGCATTTCAGGCTTGAAATCGTCTTATATTTTGATAATTATTGAAATATGGAAATGAAGCAGACCATAGACGCGCTTTCCGCGCTGGCCCAGGAAACCCGGCTCACCATCTTTCGCGCGCTGGTGCGCGCCCATTTGCCGGAAGACGGCAAGGGTGGGCTCGCCGCGGGCGAGATTGCCGACAGGCTGGGGGTGGCGCCCGCCACGCTCTCCTTTCATCTGAAGGAGCTGGCTCATGCGGGGCTCGTTACCTCGCGGCGAGAGGGACGTTCGATCATCTACAAGGCCGATCTCGACCGGATGAGCGGCGTGATGGGATTTCTACTGGAAGATTGCTGTAACGGCGCTTGCGGCACGGTCGCGGCTTGCGCCCCGCAAGAGGAGTGCGTTTCGTGAAAAGACTGCATGTGAGCTTCGGCGTCGCCGATCTCGACAAGTCGATTGCCTTCTATACGTCGCTGTTCGGCGAGGCGCCCAGCGTGGTGCGGCCGGGTTATGCCAAATGGATGCTGGACGATCCTCGCGTCAATTTCGTCGTCGAGACGGGGTCGCAGACGCAAGGCTTCAACCATGCGGGCATTCAGGCGGACGAGCAGGGCGAGCTTCACGAGATCTTCGACCGAATGAAGCAGGCCGAGGCGCCTTACCTGCCGGAAGGCGTTACCACCTGCTGCTATGCCAAGTCGGAAAAGAGCTGGACGGCGGATCCCGACGGCGTGGCCTGGGAAGCGTTTCATACGCACCACCAGATGGAAGAATTCGGCAGTGGTCCGGATCTCGCGAAACTCGAACAGGGCGATGAGCCCCGTCCCGCGGCACCCCGCGGCGTATGTTGTTCGTAAAGGAGAGGTCGATATGGCCCCGCAAGAACCGCAAGAAAAATACAATGTCCTGTTTCTCTGCACAGGCAATTCGTGCCGCTCGGTCATGGCGGAAGCCTATATGAACTCGCTGCCGGGCACGCCTTTCCATGCTTACAGTGCAGGCAGCATGCCGACCGGCGAGGTAAACCCCTACGCCATCGAGACGCTGCAATATGCAAAGATTCCCACCGACGGCCTTCGGTCCAAAAGCTGGGACGAGTTCGCCGAACCGGGCGCGCCGCATATGAGTTTCGTCTTTACCGTCTGCGACAATGCGGCGGGCGAGGTCTGTCCGATCTGGCCCGGCCAGCCCATGACGGCGCATTGGCCCTTCCCGGACCCGGCGAAGTTCGAGGGGACGGAAACCGAAACGCGGGCGTACTTCCTTGAGGTGTTCCGCCAGATCCGTACCCGGATCGACCTCCTGGTCGCGCTGCCCGTCGCCTCGCTCGACAGGCTGGCGCTCAAGAAGAAGCTCGACGATATGGGCCGCTCTACGGCGGAGGCCGAATAATGGCGGCTGGTGACAAGAAGGCGCGGCTCGGCTTTCTCGACCGCTATCTGACCCTCTGGATTTTCGCCGCCATGGCGCTGGGCGCGGCACTGGGCAGTTTCGTGCCCGGCCTGCCCGCCGCCATTGACGGCTTCTCTGTCGGGACCACCAATATCCCGATCGCCATCGGTCTCCTCCTCATGATGTATCCGCCGCTGGCGCGCGTGCGGTACGAGGAGTTGCATCTTATTTTCGAGGACCGGAAGGTCCTGGCGCTGTCGCTCGTGCAGAACTGGCTTATCGGGCCGGTTCTCATGTTCGTGCTGGCCGTGATCTTTCTCTATGACGAGCCGGCCTATATGACCGGGCTCATTCTCATCGGGCTGGCGCGTTGTATCGCGATGGTCATCGTCTGGAACCAGCTTGCGCGCGGTAGCAACGAATATGTCGCCGGGCTGGTGGCCTTCAACAGCGTGTTCCAGCTGCTCTTTTTCAGCGCCTATGCGTGGTTCTTTCTCTCCGTTCTGCCGCCGCTCTTCGGGCTTGAAGGGCAGGTCATCGATGTGAGCTTCTGGGTGGTGGCGGGTGCCGTGGCGCTTTATCTCGGCGTGCCCTTCGCGGCGGGGTATCTCACGCGGCGGTTCCTGCGTCCCGCCATCGGGGCGGATGCCTATGACAACGGGTTCGTGCCCAGGGTCGCGCCGCTGACGCTCTTTGCGCTTCTTTTCACGATCTTCGTCATGTTCGCTCTCAAGGGCGAGGCGGTATTGGCGCTGCCGCTCGACGCGGTCCGGATCGCAATTCCGCTGTCGATCTATTTCGTCATCATGTTTCTGGTGAGCTTTGCGATGAGCCGTGTGCTGGGCGCGGATTATCCGAAGACGGTTTCGCTGTCCTTCACCGCGGCGAGCAATAATTTCGAACTGGCGATTGCCGTTGCCATCGCCGCTTTCGGCATTGCCTCGCCGGTTGCCTTTGCCACGGTGATCGGCCCGCTGGTGGAAGTGCCGGTGCTGATCGCGCTGGTGGGCGTTGCGCTCAGGCTGAAGGAGCGCTGGTTCCCGTCAGGTGCCGCCCAGCCTGCCGACTGACGGGGCCTGGCCGGACAATGAAAAACCCGCGCCCCCGATCAAGGGGCGCGGGTCGTTTCGTTTCATGCGAAAGCTTTGCAGGCCTTACTCGGCCGGCTTGCTGTCCGGCTTCGGCGCTTCAGTGCCGGCGGGCTCTTCGCTTTCGTCCATGCCTTTGGCGTCCATGGCGTCATTGGCATCTTCGGCGGCGTTCTCCACGGCGTCGCCCGTGGCTTCGGCGGCATCCATGGCCTTCTCGGCACCTTCCTCGATGGCGTCCCCGGTTGCCTCGGCGGCGTCGCCGGCCTGATCCATCATGCTGTCGCCGGGCGTTTCATCGGCCGGAGCGGCAGCTTCGTCCGCAGGCGCGGCGTCATCGGCCGGAGCCATTTCGCTCGTGTCCCGGTCTTGCGTCATCACATCGTCGGACGGGTTCATCATCTGGTAGCCGATGACGAGAATGATGGCGATCACAATGATCGCGAGTGCGGTCTTTGTGAAATTCGACATGTTTGCGTTCCTCTCGGCGGCGGGGCCGCCCGTTGGTTTCCCCCGGTTGCGGACTCTCCTTCGCAACCACTCAAGGCCCTGTTTCCCCGCTCCAGGGGACCGTTCGGGCGCCAGAACCGAAATCTTAGTAATGATTTGGCATGGATTGCCACAGGGAAACGATGAATTCCGGAAAAACATGCGGCATGTGTTGCCGCAGGGGCATTGCGGGATAGCGGCGCCTGCGGATCGGGAGGCCATGCAACGGCCCGATATGGTTGTTGAAAATAATCGACGTTGCAGTGCAGCGAGGCGGGCCGCCCCCTTGTGAGCCGGTAACGGGGCGGGCTAAACAAAGAG
>CAYSVF010000122.1:0-7141 GCA_964434415.1 uncultured Parvibaculum sp. | reverse complement strand
GATGTGGCTGGGCGAACAGATCACGTCGCGCGGCGTCGGCAACGGTATCTCGCTCATTATCTTCTCCGGCATCGTGGCGCAGTTGCCCCATGCCATCGTCGGCACGCTGGAACTAGGCCGGGAAGGGGCGTTGTCCACCTTCGTGATCCTGTTCCTCGTCGTCATGATCGTCGCCGTCATCATGGCGATCGTCTTCATGGAGCGCGCGCAGCGAAAGCTGATCGTGCAGTATCCAAAGCGACAGGTCGGGAACAAGATGTATGGCGGCGACAGCTCGCATCTTCCGCTGAAGCTGAACACCGCCGGTGTGATCCCGCCGATCTTCGCCTCTTCGCTTCTGCTGCTGCCGGTGACGGCTGCCAATTTCAGCGGCGGGCAGGGGCCGGAATGGCTGAACACAATGACGGCCCTGCTGGCGCATGGTCAGCCGCTCTACATGCTGCTTTACGCCGCCGGTATCATCTTCTTTGCCTTCTTCTACACAGCGATCGTCTTCAATCCTCAGGAGACGGCCGACAATCTGAAGAAGTATGGCGGCTTTATTCCCGGCATCCGTCCGGGCACCCGCACGGCGGAATATATCGACTACGTACTGACGCGGCTTACCCTTGTTGGCGCGATCTACCTCGTCGCCGTCTGCCTGCTGCCGGAAGTGCTTATTTCGCAGTACAAGGTGCCGTTCTATTTCGGCGGTACGTCGCTGCTGATCGTCGTCAGCGTGACCATGGATACGGTCTCGCAGATCCAGAGCCATTTGCTGGCTCACCAGTATGAAGGACTCATCAAGAAGTCGAAACTGCGGGGGCAGCGCCGATGAAACTCATTCTTCTTGGTCCGCCCGGCGCGGGTAAGGGAACCCAGGCAAAGCGGCTGGAAGAGCGGTATGGCTTCACCCAGCTTTCCACCGGCGACATGTTGCGTGCCGCGGTGAAGGCCGGGACGGAAGTCGGCAAAAAGGCCGAAACGCTGATGGAAGCCGGCGAACTCGTGCCGAACGAGCTTGTGGTCGGCATCATCGAGGAACGCATCGCCGAGCCGGATTGTGCAAAGGGCTACATCCTGGACGGTTTTCCGCGCAATGTGGCCCAGGCCGAGGCGCTGGACGCGATGCTGGCCCGCAACGGCACTCAGCTCGACGCGGTCGTGGAACTCAAGGTCGACGACAATGCGCTTCTGGCGCGGATCGAAGGCCGCGCGGCGGAAACCGAAGGCGGCCCGCGCGCGGACGACAATGCGGAGGCGCTGGCCAAGCGCCTCAAGGTCTATCACGAGCAGACGGCACCTCTCTCCGCTTATTACGCGGGCAAGGGCCAGCTCAAGACCGTGGACGGCATGAAGGATATCGACGAGGTGACCCGCCAGATCGAGGCGGCTCTCGGCGTGTAAGGATTTTCCGGCGGTAAGGCCGGTTGGACGTTGAAAAACAAAGAGGAATCTCGCTTAACGCGGTTGACTGGGATGGGGTAAATCCTATAATCCCGGCCTTCGCGACGGCTCCGATGATGTAGATTCCGGTTGGGTCCGAAAAATTGGCGGGTTTCCGCGGTTTTTCCGGAGCTTAACAACCGGTTTTTCGTGCAGGCGCCGTGTAAGCGATTCCAGGTCGCTTTAAGGAAAAGTGCCTTCCCAGTGTAAATGGGGGCGGTTTTCCGCAAAGGGCGATCTAACCATAAGAGTTAGAGCGTTTTCGTGGAAAACGCTCTGGGTGAGCAGGAGAAAACATTGGCTCGTATCGCTGGCGTCAACATCCCGACCAACAAACGGGTTGTCATCGCACTGACCTATATTCACGGCATCGGTGATGCCAAGTCGAAAGAGATTTGTGATCAGGTCGGCATTCCGGCCGAGCGTCGCGTCAATGAACTGACAGATGCCGAGGTCATTCAGATCCGTGAATCGATCGACCGCGACTATCTCGTGGAAGGCGATCTTCGCCGCGACGTCGCGATGAACATCAAGCGTCTGATGGATCTGGGCTGCTATCGCGGTCTGCGCCATCGTCGCGGGCTTCCGGTTCGCGGGCAGCGCACGCATACCAATGCGCGCACCCGCAAGGGGCCGGCCAAGGCGATCGCCGGTAAGAAGAAGTAAGTTTCGAAGGTTTTCAGCCGCGGATGCTTGTTGCGCGCGGTACAAGAGGTTTAGAGACGCATGGCCAAGGAAAAGGCGCGCGTGAAGCGCAAGGAACGCAAGAATATCTCGTCGGGCGTTGCTCACGTGAATTCGACGTTCAACAACACCATGATCACCATCGCCGATGCGCAGGGGAATGCGATCTCCTGGTCTTCGGCCGGGATGATGGGCTTCAAGGGGAGCCGTAAGTCCACTCCCTTCGCCGCGCAGATGGCTGCCGAAGATGCGGGCAAGAAGGCCCAGGAACATGGCATGAAGACCCTTGAGGTCGAAGTTTGCGGTCCGGGCGCCGGCCGTGAATCCGCGCTTCGCGCGCTGCAGTCCGTCGGGTTCACCGTGACGTCGATCCGCGACGTGACGCCGATCCCGCATAATGGCTGCCGCCCTCCGAAGCGTCGCCGCGTCTGACACGACCTATCTGACAGAACCCGTTGCATGCCGGCACCGGGTTCGTCACGTCCGTTCGCACGAATGAATGGTGGAGGGGACGTTAAACAGCTCAGATGGCGGGTTAGCCCGCCCGGATGCCAACGGCATCCGTTAACGGCACGAGGTTCAAGACGTGATCCAGAAGAACTGGGAAGAGCTGATCAAGCCGAACAAGCTTGAGATCAATCCGGGCCATGATGCCCAGCGTTTCGCAACTGTGGTTGCCGAGCCGCTTGAGCGCGGTTTCGGTCTGACGCTCGGCAATGCGCTGCGGCGCGTGCTGATGTCGTCGCTGCAGGGTGCGGCCGTGACCGCAGTGCAGATCGACGGCGTGCTGCATGAGTTCTCCTCCATCGCGGGCGTCCGCGAGGATGTGACGGACATCATTCTGAACATCAAGCAGCTCGCGCTCCGCATGCATGCGGAAGGCACCAAGCGCATGACGCTGACCAAGACCGGTCCCGGCATCGTGACCGCCGCCGACATCGCCGCGCCGGCCGATATCGAAGTGCTGAACCCGGAACTGGTGATCTGCACGCTCGATGAAGGCGCCGAGATGCGCATGGAATTCAGCGTCTCGCAGGGCAAGGGCTATGTGGCTTCGGACCGCAACCGGCCTGAAGATGCGCCGATCGGCCTGATCCCGATGGACAGCCTTTACAGCCCGGTGAAGCGTGTTTCCTACAAGGTGGAAAACACGCGCGAAGGCCAGATCCTCGACTACGACAAGCTCACCATGCAGGTCGAGACCAATGGCGCGATTTCGCCGGACGACGCGGTGGCCTATGCCGCGCGCATCCTGCAGGATCAGCTCCAGACCTTCGTGAATTTCGAAGAGCCCGAGCAGAAGCAGGTCGAAGAGACCCGCCCGGAACTCGAGTTCAATGCCGCCCTTCTCAAGAAGGTGGACGAGCTGGAATTGTCGGTCCGTTCGGCGAATTGCCTGAAGAACGACAACATCGTCTATATCGGCGACCTCATTCAGAAGACCGAGAGCGAAATGCTCCGCACGCCGAATTTCGGCCGCAAGTCGCTGAACGAGATCAAGGAAGTGCTGGCGCAGATGGGGCTCCATCTCGGTATGGAAGTGCCGAACTGGCCGCCGGAGAATATCGAAGAGCTGGCCAAGCGCTACGAAGACCAGTATTGATTGCCCAATCGGGCGTTTGAGTTGACCGCAGCGTCGGGGAGACGCCGCAATAGACAAGGAGACGGGTCATGCGTCACGGAAATTCCGGCCGCAAGCTCAACAGGACGGCAAGCCATCGCAAGGCGATGCTCGCCAATATGGCTGTCGCGCTGATCAAACATGAGCAGATCGTTACGACGCTGCCCAAGGCGAAGGAGCTTCGTCCTTATGTGGAGAAGCTGGTGACGCTCGGCAAACGTGGCGACCTCCATGCCCGCCGCCAGGCCTATTCGGCCCTGCCGGACAAGGAGTGGGCGGCGAAGCTGTTCGACGTGCTCGGCCCGCGCTATGCGGAACGCAATGGCGGTTACATTCGCGTTCTGAAAGCCGGCTTCCGCCATGGCGACAGCGCGCCGATGGCTGTGATCGAGTTCGTCGACCGCGACGAGACGGCCCGCGGACAGGATTCCGGTCCGGTCTATGTCGAGGGCGAGCAGGAAGCGGCGCTCGAAAACGCCTGATCCTTCAGAGCGAACAGAGATTTCAAAGGGGCGGTTGCCAGGCAGCCGCCCCTTTTGTTTTGTGACAATTCGGTCAGGTCGAATATCGGCGCTTGAAAGCGGTCCGGCGAACCCGGAAAATCGATTTGCGGCGGTCGGAATGGATGGGTGGAATGTGAGGCCATGAGCCACCTGTCGGTTTCTGCCGGGGGGGGCGAGCCGTATGTTGGTGGAGATTATGTCGCAATCGTCATTTGGAAGCGTTGTGCTGATGCTGGTCACCGCGGTCGTGCTCAGCGTCACGCTGGCGCTTTTTCCGTGGACTGTCGGCACGGCGCGCGCCGATGCGCAGGTGCCGCAGAGCCGCGAGCAGATACAGCTTTCCTATGCACCCGTCGTGAAGCGTGTTGCGCCGGCCGTTGTGAATGTCTATGCGCGGCGCGTGGTGAAGGAGCGGGCCTCGCCGCTTTTCAACGATCCCTTTTTTCAGCGGTTTTTCGGCGGTCAGGTTCCCGGCGGCCCCTCGCGTGAGCGAGTGGCGCAATCGCTCGGTTCGGGCGTGATCGTTTCCAAAGACGGGCTCATCGTTACCAACAATCATGTGATCGACGGCGCGCAACAGCTCACTATCGCGCTGACGGACCGGCGCGAGTTCGATGCGAAAGTGGTGCTCGCGGACAAGCGCACCGACCTCGCCGTGCTGAAGATCGATACGAAAGGCAAGGATCTGCCTTATCTGAGGTTCCGGGATTCAGACACGCTCGAAGTCGGGGACCTGGTGCTGGCCGTTGGCAATCCATTCGGCGTGGGACAGACGGTGACCACGGGCATCGTGTCGGCGCTCGCGCGCACGCATGTGGGCGTTTCCGACTATCAGTTCTTCATTCAGACCGACGCGGCGATCAATCCCGGTAATTCCGGGGGGGCGCTCGTCACCATGGATGGCAAGCTTGCCGGCATCAACACGGCGATCTTCTCGCAATCGGGCGGCAGTGTCGGGATCGGTTTTGCCATTCCGGCCAATATGGTGCGTCTCATTGTGGACGGTGCGCGCGATGGCGGTCATATCCGACGGCCCTGGCTCGGCGCTCAGCTTCAGGCGGTCGACAAGGATATGGCAGGCTCTCTCGGGCTCGACCGGCCCGGCGGCGGCATCATTCGCGACATCTATCCGAATGGGCCTGCCGCGAAGGCCGGCCTGAAGGTCGGCGATGTGATCCGCGCCGTGGACGGACATGACGTCATCGATCCCGCCGCGGTGCGTTACCGCTTCGCCACGAAGGGGCTCGGCGGCAAGGCGGATGTTTCCTATATGCGCGACGGCGATGTGCATACGGCGCGTGTCATGCTTGTGGCGCCGCCGGAAGATCCGCCCGCGCATGAAACCGCCATCGACGGGCGCAATCCGTTTTCGGGCATGCGTGTCGCCAATCTCTCGCCGGCCATTGCGGACCGTCTCGGCCTGTCGGTCATGGGCGGGCAGGGCGGCGTGGTGGTGCTCGATGTGGAGCAGGGCTCGCCCGCCTCGCGCATCAAGTTTCAGCGCGGCGATGTGATCCTGGAGGTCAACCGGCGCAAGATCGAGCGGGTGAAAGACCTCACCGGCCTTGTCGGCACGAGCCGCGCGCAATGGGATTTCTCGGTACGCCGGGGCGACCGGGTCTTCAATGCAACGGTAAGCGGATAAGGCTTCTCAGCTTTCTCCGCCTTCGCCGATCTGGGTCTGGAGATAGTTTTCGCTACCGACCTTCTTCGCGAGGTCGAGCTGGGTTTCGAGGAAGTCGATATGGTCTTCCTCGCCTTCGAGAATGTCCTCGAAGAGCTCGCGGGTGACATAGTCCTTGGCGCCCTCGCAAAAGGCGACCGCCTCGCGATAGAAAGCCTGTGCCTCCATCTCCAGCTTCAGGTCGCATTCGAGGCATTCGACCACGTCTTCGCCGATATAGATCTTGCCGAGGTCCTGCAGGTTGGGCAGGCCCTCCAGGAACAGGATCCGTTCGATGAGCTTGTCGGCGTGCTTCATCTCATCGATGGATTCTTCGTATTCCTTGTCCGCGATCCGCTTGAAGCCCCAATCCTTGAACATGCGGGCATGCAGGAAATACTGGTTGATGGCGGTCAGTTCCATCTTCAGCGCCCGGTTCAGATACTCGATGACCTTGGTGTCGCCTTTCATGGGGTGCCTCTTGGATCGCGCAGGGGGAATCTCATGCCCATCGTCCCCTTTCAGGCGAACGGGGTCAAACGATGAAAAGAACCGATTTGTGGATTAGTCGGCGGCTTGAACGGAGGAGGCGAGAGCGGTTTCGAGCTTCGCTTCGGCGATCAGTTCGGCCAGGCTCGGCAGGCAACGACCGCATTGGGCCTTGCAACCATGGGCGCGGTGCAGGGCGGCCGGCGTTGCAATATGCGGCGCCGTCGCGAGCGTTTGCTTCACGGAGCGGTCGCTGATGGCATTGCAGACGCAGACGATCATGCTGATTGGCTTTCCCTTCGGTCGGGCTTTATCCCGATTTCACTGCCTATATGCCATGTCTAAGCCGTTATTGCAAGGCATTCGCAATTGCAAATTGTCGCACCCCCAGTTTTTTGCACCGGCTTTTCCGGGCGCTGGTGAGTACGCCCGGCAAACGTGATAAATCCCGCGCATGAGCAATCTTTTCGAAGCAGCCGGAATGGATGAGGGGGCGCCGCGTCCGCTCGCCGACAAGCTGCGTCCGAAAACCCTCGAAGAGGTGGTCGGCCAGTCGCATTTGCTGGGCGAGAAGGGGCCGCTCGCCCGGATGCTGACCTCCGGGCATCTGTCGTCCATCATTCTGTGGGGGCCGCCCGGCACCGGGAAGACGACCATTGCGCGTCTGCTGGCCACCCGTGTGGGGCTCCATTTCGAGCCCATGTCGGCGATCTTTTCCGGTGTGGCTGACCTGAAGAAAGTGTTCGACGCCGCCCG
>CAYSVF010000121.1:0-7274 GCA_964434415.1 uncultured Parvibaculum sp. | reverse complement strand
ACCCGGTACAGTGCCAGAAAACAAGAACGATACGATCCGGTGGGACTGGCCTCAGCCCTACATCCATGAGGTAGAGGTCCAGCACCAGCACATCGATGATTTTCAGCACACGAACAATGTCGTCTACCTCACCTGGATGGCCAAGACCGCCTGGGAGCATTCCAAGGCGTTGGGGCTCGACTTCGAGTCCTATGCGTCTGTCAATCGCGGCATGGTGGTCCGCCGTCATGAACTCGAGTATCTGGGCGCGAGCCATGAGGGCGACCGGATATGGGTCGCGACATGGATTACGGGAAACGACGGGAAAATTCGCCTACGCCGCCGCTTCCAGATGGTCCATGCGGCAACCGGCAAGACACTGCTGCGCGGGCTTACCGACTTCGTCTGCATCAATATCGAAACGGGTCGGCCCACCCGAATGCCGGAGAATTTTGTCGCCACCTATGCGCTGACGGTGGACGAGGCATCGCGCGAAACCTTCTGACCGCCCTTCTCTACCGCCCCATGCGGCGAATTGCCATCTGCACATTGGAAGCAGAAAAAGTCATTTAGTCGGAAACACCCGATCATCCGGTTTTCCGAAAGGCCCACGAGTAATGGACCGTCCCGATTCCCTGACCCTTTTCTGCGTCAACCTTTTGCTGGCGCTATTGATTGCCGTTTATTTCTTCGGCGCGAGCGCGTTGCTCGTCTTTGCGCTGATCGCCACGCCCATCGCACTTGGCATCATCATCACGCTGTCGCTGACGGTTTCAGCCTGACCGGGCTGCAGCCCTCACGGCATCAGCCGGTAACCGCCGGTCTCGGTCACGAGAATTTCCGCATTGGACGGATCCTTCTCGATTTTCTGGCGCAGCCGATAAATATGCGTTTCGAGCGTGTGGGTCGTAACACCTGAATTGTACCCCCACACTTCGGCCAGCAGCGTGTCGCGTCCGACCGTCTTCGCGCCTGCGCGATAAAGAAATTTCAGGATCGCGGTCTCCTTCTCCGTGAGCCGGACCTTCTTCTCGTTCTCGTCCAGCAGCATCTTGGCGCTGGGCCGGAAGCTGTAGGGGCCGATCGTGAAGACTGCGTCTTCGCTTTGCTCATGGCTGCGCAGATGCGCCCGGATCCGCGCCAGCAACACGCCGAAGCGGAACGGCTTGGTCACATAGTCATTTGCCCCGGCATCGAGCCCCAGGATCGTATCGGAATCGGTATCGGCGCCGGTCAGCATGATGATCGGTACATTGATGCCCGCCCGCCGCATCAGGCGGCACAGCTCGCGGCCATCCATATCGGGCAGACCGACATCGAGTAGCACGAGATCGAAATGTCCATCCTTGGCGAGCGCCAGCCCCGCCGCGGCCGTCGCCGCTTCGGTGCAGGAGAACTCTTGATAGAGTTCCATCTGTTCCATCAGCGATCCGCGCAGCACATCGTCGTCATCGACGATCAGTATTTTCTTTGTCGCGCTCATCTTCATCCGTGTGTCAGAGGGAATAGCCGAACCGCTCGATATGCGGTTGGAGGATTGGCATGACCGGCTCCATATATTTCTCGTAGCGCCTCCAACGCTCGGCGGCCCGATTGTAGATAGGCTCCGTCACCTGGGCATAAGAGGGGGTACGGATACTTCCCCGCTGGCGCGCATGCGCTGCCGGATCGGAGACGGCCTCATGCCATCCGAGCCCGAGGAAATCGAGCGCCGGCTCCACCTCGCCGCGAAGATCCGTGATCAGATTTTCATAGCGTACTTCCTGAACCTGAAGCGGCAGGATCTCGCGATAGCGGGCCCACAGCCCCATCACCTTGTCATAGAGCCGCGCCGCTTTTTCCAGCGTGACGAAATTCAGCATGGAAGCGTTGGGCACGAAATCCTGCATGAAACAGGACAGGACGCAGCTTGCGGGATGGCGCAGTGCGAAGATGAATTTGGCGTCCGGAAACACCCGATGGATGAGCCCCGCATGCACCATGTCGAGCGGCATTTTGTCCACTACCACATGCCGCGTGAAATCCACGCCGTGCTTTTCCGCTTCTTCGTAATAAAGCTTTGAAAGCCTGTCGCGGTCCTGTTCGCGTAAATCAGTGAGCGATCCCGGATAGCCTGCTTTCTTCGAGCGAAGATTCTCGACCAGCGCCACAAGCGTAGGTCGTTCTTCCAGCGCCTGCACCTCGGGATGCGCATCGAAAATCTGATCGAGCAGCGTCGTGCCCGAACGCGGAAAACCGACGAGAAAAACCGGCGCGGCGCGATGACCCGTTCTCACGCCAGAACCCGTGATCGACTGCCATCCCGCAACGAAATCGGGAACGAAACTTTCATGCAGCTCATCGACCTGACGGACATAATCCTCTGGATCGATTCCGACCGTTTTGCCGAATTGTGCACTCTCCCGGTTCTGCTTCTCAAACCAGCCGACAGCGGCATCCGCATCGCCCAACTCGTCACAGGTCAGCCCCAGTTCCGCATAGAGGGCTCTGCGATTCTCCGGCTCGAACTTGTCCAGATCCGCCGCTTCCAGCCGCGTCCGGATATCGAGAAGCTTGTCCCCATCCTTGCGGAACTTGCGCCGCGATGCTTTGGCCCAACTCTTCAATGCCGTCGCATTCGGCTTACCGTTTGCCAGGGCACGTTCGGTCCACTCGATGGCAAGATCGAGCTCCGAGAGCCTTTCATGCACCATGCCGATGAACGCAGAGAGTTCCGCCGGTGCAGGGTCGATCCGTTCCAGCGCGGCGTGACAGAATTCCAGCGCCTTGCGAAAGCGCCCGGCATCCACTGAAGACTGCGCCGCCCGTAGATAAGCGGAAAG
The DNA here is from genome assembly GCA_964434415.1 of uncultured Parvibaculum sp. Classification (GTDB taxonomy): domain Bacteria; phylum Pseudomonadota; class Alphaproteobacteria; order Parvibaculales; family Parvibaculaceae; genus Parvibaculum. Next base: position 4,473 of record CAYSVF010000121.1, on the reverse strand, counting down.
ACGGCCCGGATCGATCTCGATCGCTTTCATGAAATCGGCCAGCGCCGCGTCATGGTCGAAACAGAGCTGATTGAGCGTACCGCGCTCCAGACGCGCGTCCTGATTACGCGGATCGATTTTCAGCGCCTCGTCATAGGCTTTTTCAGCCAGAGAGTATTTTTTTTGCGCGCGCCGGGCATTGCCGAGATTGATCCAGAGCGAGGCGGGCACGGTCGTCCTCTTTTTCCGCGCCGCGTCCACCGCCTGCCGAATGAATTTCTCACCCTCGGCGGCCTTGCCTGTCTCGTAGAGAATAAGCCCAAGGAGATGCAGTGCATCGGGGTAGTCCGGATCAGCCTGCAATATGCGCTGCGCCACTTCCACGGCCTCGCGCATGCGGCCCTGACCGTAAAGTGCTGCCGCCTGCTGGATCGCCGCCAGAAGCTGTTGCGGATCGGCGTGCGGCGTCTGCGCGGGTCGCGGTGCAAAGCCCATCGCCCCCCCGGCCGCGCCCGGCAAGGGCACCGTCCCACCACCGAAGCCGGTAGGGCCGGAGCGGCTGACGCCCCCCTGCCCCGGCCGGCCGACGGGAAGTCCCGGAAGTGATTTGGACGGACGCTTTGCCATGTCTTCGTTACCCTTTTCACCGTTCGCCCCGCCAATCTGCCACAGCCCGCCACAGGGCCAAAGCACGGAGCCCCTCGGCCGGGCGGGATAGGCAAGATCGAACGTCAACCCGGCAATTACTGCCCTGCGGACCACACGCACAATTCACAATTACTTGAATATAGGGGAATTTCCCTGCAGTCAGCCAATGGCCCGCCTATTGCGTGGGAAAGGCGTAAACATCTCTGATCCGCGAGAGCGCAACGCGCATGACCGATTTCTCCGCAGCCGCCGTCAGACCCGGTTTCCAGCCGCAGGCAGGCAAACACAATATGGCCTCCCGCGCCTTCGAGGCGTTGCGCGCGCAGCATGGCGCGTCGGACAGCGCACGCATGTCGTCGAGCACGCAGGATCTGGACTTCGGCGACCTCCTCGACATCGCCAATCCGCTGCAGCACATCCCCCTCATCTCGGAGGTCTATCGATCGCTGACCGGCGACAGCATCTCCGATAGCGCCCAGGTCGCCGGTGATGCGCTTTATGGCGGCCCGCTCGGCCTCGTATCCAGCGTATTCTCCAACGCTATTCAGACTGCCGAAGGCACCTCGCCGGGCCAGGCGTTCGTCGCGACGATGGACGGCGAAACGGGCGCCGCGCAAAACCCAGCGCTGGCCGAAACCCACACCAAACGACAGGAAGTCGCCACCGCCTCCCGCCTCGGTACGCCCTGGCGGGAGGCATCTGCGGACCCAGCGCCGGCCAAAGCCATCCGTCAGGCCGCCGCTCAGGCGACGCAAGACCGGACTGCCGGCGCAGACCGAACGGCCGGCAAAGGCAATCCGCCGATCCCGCAACTGAGCCCGGCGGGTTTCAATGCCATCCTTTCCGCCTTTGGCGACGAAACCGCAACTGCCAGCCTGAACGAGGACGCCGGCTTACATACGGCCGCAAAAATCGAACCCGCAGGGAAAGCCGCGTCGGAACCTGCCCAGGCCCGCCTTGCCGCCGCCGACCCGGCCCCCGTGCCGCCATCGGGTTTCGCCGCGGCCATGGCAAACGGTCTCGACAAATACCGCAGCATGCTGGACATCCGGGATCGACAGTCAGCCCCGCAATAGGGATATGGCTTTGCGACGTCCGAGCCCTTAATCTTCCGCCATGGACAGACTGAGCGACATAAGCGTAACGGCAAAACCGGGTGCCAGGACGGGCCGGTTGACGGCGGGAAACCACGACTTCCCCTGTGCCATCGGCAGGACCGGGCTTGCCGTAGAAAAACGAGAAGGCGATGGCGGCACGCCGATCGACACCTTTCCGCTTCGCGAGCTCCGCTACCGGCAGGACCGCCTGGCCGCGCCGGAAACCGGCCTGCCCCTGATCCCTATCGGGCCGAAGGATGGCTGGTGCGACGCATCCGCCGATCCTGCCTATAACCGGCCCGTGGACTTCCCCTATACCGCCAGCGCCGAACAGATGTGGCGCGACGACCACCTCTACGATCTGGTGATCGTAGTGGGCTATAATGACGATCCCGTCGTACCCGAGGCGGGCAGCGCAATCTTCATTCATTTGGCAAAGGAAGAGAATGGCGAACTCCAGCCCACCGAAGGCTGTGTCTCGCTGCGCCTCGACGACATGCTGGCGCTTCTGGCACGCATCGACGACGAGACGGTAATTTCTATTTCCGGTTAGGGCCCGTCCGGCTGCCGAAAATGGCACTCCCGACGCGCACATGAGTCGCGCCGCAGGCAATTGCGGCTTCATAGTCGCCGCTCATGCCCATGGAGAGTTTCTCCAACCCATTGCGCCGCGCGATCTTTTCCAACAACGCAAAATGCAGCGCCGGTTCTTCGTCGACCGGCGGAATGCACATCAGGCCCTCGACCTCGAGTTGCCATTCGCCCTTGCAGGACGCGATGAAGTCATCAACCTCGGCAGGCAGCAGCCCGGCCTTCTGTTCCTCTTCGCCCGTATTCACCTGAACGAAGAGCCGCGGAAGCGACGCGCCCTTCTCGCGCTCCTTGACGAGCGCGCGGGCGAGCTTTTCCCTGTCGAGCGTATGCATGACGTCGAAAAGCGCGAGCACCTCCTTCACCTTGTTGGTCTGGAGCGGCCCGATAAGGTGAAGCTCGACATCGCGAAAGCGTGTTTTGAGGTCGGGCCATTTACCCTGCGCTTCCTGCACCCGGTTCTCGCCAAAAACACGCTGGCCCGCCTCCAGTACCGGCAGAATGGCTTCCGCATCGAACGTCTTGGACACCGCAATCAGCGTCACCGCCGCCGGATCGCGCCCGGCCTCTTTTGCCGCTGCGACGATTTTGGCGCGAACCTCCGCCAGCCGCGTGACCGCCGTTTCTTCTTTATGCGCCGCCTCATTCCGTGTCATCTAGGACCTCTCATTCGGGAGGTCGAAGCTAGTGCCGCATGGCTCTGAAAACAAGACATCACCCCTTGCCCGCGCGGCGCGGCGCCTGAGTACGGGCGGCGCGCCCGCCCTCATCGGCATGACCGACCCCGTCCGCCTGCCCGATCCGGAACGGGCGCTGACCGCCCTGCCTCCTGGAAACATCCTTATCTGGCGCGCCTATGGCGAAACCCTCGATCGCGAAAAAGTGCGCCGTGTTGCTCGGATCGCCGAAAACCGAAATTGCCTTCTATTGCTGGCAGGCCGTCCCCGCCTTGCCATGCATGCGCATGGCATACATCTGCCCGAGCACGCGCTCATCGATCCGTTGACGGATGGGTACCTGACGGACCTTAGCGGGCAACGCCCGGGATTCATCATTACGGCCGCAGCCCATTCGCAGACTGCCATCCGCCGCGCGGCACGCCGCGGCGTCGATGCGGTTTTACTGTCGCCGGCCTTTCCAACGTCAAGTCATCCGGGTCGCGCTCATCTCGGCATCGTACGGATGGCGGCGCTCGCACACGACGCATCGAACCACGGTCTTGCCTCTTACGCGCTGGGCGGCATTTCATGCGTAACGGATATACGTCGCCTGCAAGGAGCCGGAATCATCGGCATCGCCGGGATTGGCTTCCTGCTCGATAAGTGAGCGTCAGGCATATTCTTCGGGAATATAACCGAAGCGTTCCATCTGGGTACGATGGTTAGAAATGATCCGGCGAACCTGCTCTTCCGTCAGTTCCTCGCGCCACTGATCCGTTTTTCCCTTTCGGAAAAATGCCTTGGCATGTTTCGGACGCTCGACGAACCCTTCCTCCTCTTCAAGCCTCTTCAGCTTGTCGAACGAGGAGTTCGCAATCGCGCGGTCCAACCGCTCTTGCGGCGGATTCAGCCCGAGAAATTTCGCTACTTTCCCGAAAGATTCATTTGGTTTTTCCACCATGTCTTCATAGCGCAACACTAGAAGTTGCGGACTGGTGTGCTTGGTCCAGCTTTCGACGTTGGCCGACCATGTATTATAGCGTTCGGGAACATGGTGATCGGTTTTTGCGACACCACCATCGGCGCTATTCATGATCTCTATCGTTTCATCGATCGGACGAGCAAAATGTTCCCGTGCGGACAGAACGACGTCCAGCGGATTGCGAACCATATATATGGCGCCTGCGGTGACGTTCAGGTTGATGAGAGGGAGACCGAGCCAGTCCCCCATATAGTTGTGCGTTTTGACAAAAACGGAGTCGGGGCTCGCGAATGTGAAATCCGCCTGAACCGCGCTGCGTACCCTCATAACGTCCTCAAGAGTGACCTGGTCCCAGGGCTTCTGGATGCGGCGGCGATAATGCGTCGACGTAACCTCACTGATGCAAAAACGCGTCAGCTCATTGAGGCTGACGGGTTCGTCCGTATTCATGAGCAAGTTGTGGAGAAAGGTCCGGATCCAAGTGTTCCCTGACTTGGGATAGGATGCTAGCCAGATC
>CAYSVF010000120.1:6131-7282 GCA_964434415.1 uncultured Parvibaculum sp. | reverse complement strand
CGTCAAGCGCGTCGAATACGGCAATGTGATCGTCGATCTCGGCCGGGGCGAGGCGATCGTCCGCCGCGACGAATTGCTGCCGCGCGAAACCTTCCGCAATGGCGACCGCATTCGCGCCTATATCTACGATGTACGCCGCGAGCAGCGCGGGCCGCAGATCTTCCTGTCGCGCAGCCATCCCCAGTTCATGGCCAAGCTCTTCGCACAGGAAGTGCCCGAAATCTATGACGGCATCATCGAGATCCGCGAAGTCGCCCGCGACCCGGGCAGCCGCGCCAAGATTGCGGTCCTGTCGAACGACAGCTCCATCGACCCCGTGGGCGCCTGCGTCGGTATGCGCGGCAGTCGCGTGCAGGCCGTCGTCAATGAGCTGCAGGGCGAAAAGATCGACATCATCCAGTGGTCGCCGGACAATGCGAGCTTCATCGTGAACGCGCTGGCGCCCGCCGAGGTGGTCAAGGTCGTGATGGACGAAGATGCGCAGCGTATTGAAGTTGTGGTCCCCGATGACCAACTCTCTCTTGCGATCGGCCGTCGCGGCCAGAACGTGCGTCTGGCGTCGCAGTTGACGCATTGGGACATCGACATCCTGACCGAGGCGGAAGAAAGCGAACGCCGCCAGGCCGAATTCCAGAGCCGCAGCACGATGTTTGCCGATGCGCTGGATGTCGACGAGATGATCGCCCAGCTTCTGGCCTCGGAAGGCTTCTCCTCCATCGAGGAAGTGGCCTATGTCGACCTCGACGAAATTGCCGAAATCGAAGGCTTCGACGAGGAGACTGCGCAGGAAATCCAGACCCGCGCCGTCGAGGCTATCGAGAAGCAGAACGCCGAATATGACGAGAAGCGTCGCGAACTGGGCGTGGCCGACGAGCTGGGCGAAGTGCCGGGCGTGACGCCGCGCATGCTGGTGGCGTTCGGCGAAAACGATGTGAAGACCGTCGAGGATCTGGCGGGCTGCGCCACCGACGATCTCATGGGCTGGAACGAAACGGTGAACGGCGAACGCCGCCATGAGGACGGCATTCTCGAAGGTTTCGACATTTCCGCCGAGGAAGCCGAGGAAATCGTGATGCGCGCCCGTGTCGCGGCCGGCTGGCTCACGGAGGAAGATCTCGTGAAGCCGCATGAGGCGGAAGAGGGCGAAGAAG
>CAYSVF010000120.1:0-6121 GCA_964434415.1 uncultured Parvibaculum sp. | reverse complement strand
AAAACGAAGTGGAGCAGGACTCGCAGGCCTGATCGGGGCGACCCCATCGGCCCGAGGGCGCGGCCCGCGTGGAGAAAATTGAGTGATCAAGGCTCTGAAACGCGAGGAAACGCCCGAGCGGCGGTGTATCGTCACCGGTGAAACCCGGCCGAAATCGGAGCTGATCCGGTTTGTGGCCGGTCCCGATGGCGAGGTGGTGCCCGATCTGGCCGGAAGGCTACCGGGGCGTGGGCTTTGGGTATCGGCCGGCCGGGAAGCGTTGGAAAAGGCGGTAAAGAAGGGCCTTTTCCCGAAAGCGGCGCGGATGCGGCTCGAAGTCGCGTCCGATCTGGCCGACCGTGTTGAGGACTTGCTGGCAAGGCGCGCAGGCGAAGCGCTGGGCCTGGCAAAGAAGGCCGGCGCATTGGTTGCCGGCTTTGAAAAGGTCATGGCGACCATCACCGACGGCGACGCCGCCTGCCTGATCGAGGCGCGTGACGGCGCCGAAGATGGTCGCCGCAAGCTGGAGCAACGCGTCAGAATGGCCGTGGAAGCGGGCATTTATGAGGATGTGCCGGTATTTGCGCCGCTTTGGGCGCATGAAATGAGTTTGGCATTGGGACGGGCAAATGTGATACATGCAGCCCTGTTCCAGGGGCCTATGGTAGACCGGGTGCGGCAGGATCTCGCCCGGCTGGAAATGTTCGGGCGGCAAAATCGCCCGGACGAGGCCGTTCCGGATACGGGTTCGGACGGCTCACGCGGGTATTGAAGGACAGGAATGACGGATCAGGCGGATACAGGCGAACGCAAGAAGACCTCCGGCGGCAAGCTCAGCTTGAAGCGGTCGGGGGATTCCGGGCAAGTGCGCCAGAATTTTTCGCATGGACGCTCCAAGTCGGTGGTCGTCGAGCGCAAGAAGCGCCGCGTCGTGAAGCCCGGCGAGAAGCCGGCTGCTGCGACGACGAAAACCGCGGAGCCCGCCCAGAAGCCGGCCGCCGAGAAACCGGCAGCCGAGAGCGCGCCCGCGCCCGCCGCTGAAAAGCCGGCGGCGCCCGCCAAGAAGGAAGCGCCCCGGGAAGCGCGTGAACCGCGCGAGACGCAGAAGAGCGGCGGCAAGTCGCGCTCCGGCGTCGTGCTGCGTACGTTGACCGCGGAGGAACAGCAGGCCCGCGAACGTGCGCTGGGTCAGGCGCGCATCCGCGAAGTCGAAGAGCGCAAGCAGGCCGAGATCGACGCCAAGCGGCGTGCCGAGGAAGAAGCCGCGCGCGAAGCCGAACGCAAGGAAGCCGAGGCCCGCGCGGCGGAAGAAGCCCTGCGCGCTGAGAAGGATCAGACGACGCGCAAGCGCGCGGCCGACGATGCCAAGCGTACCGCCGACGAGGCGGCCTCCGCCGAGCCCGACGTGGCCAAGGCCGAAGCCGAAGCGGCCCGTCCTGCGACCAAGGTCAAGGCGAAGGAAAAGCCCGAGCAGGACGAGGAGACCGTCTCCAAGCGGCCCGGCGCGCCCGCGCCGGCCAAGCGGCCCGCCGCCACGCGTACCGAGCCGCGCCGCCGTACCGGCAAGCTCTCCATCAACAAGGCGCTCAACGACGATGGCGAGCGGCAGCGGTCGATGGCCTCCATGCGCCGCCGCGCCGAGCGCGAGCGCAAGAAGGCTCAGGGCGGCCCGCGCGAGGCACCGCAAAAGGTTCTCCGCGAAGTCACCGTGCCTGAAACCATCACCATTCAGGAACTGGCGAACCGCATGGCCGAACGGGCCGTGGACGTCATCAAGATTCTGATGAAGCAGGGCATGATGGTGAAGATCAACGATGTGGTGGACGCCGATACCGCCCAGCTCATCGTGGAAGAAATGGGTCATACCGTTCGCCGCGTGGCCGAATCCGACGTCGAGGAAGGTCTTGTCACCGACGACGATCCGGAAGAGATGAAGAGGCCGCGTGCGCCGGTCGTGACCGTCATGGGTCACGTCGACCACGGCAAGACCTCGCTTCTGGATGCGCTGCGCAAGGAATCCGTGGCGGCCGGCGAAGCCGGCGGCATCACGCAGCATATCGGCGCCTATCAGGTCGAGATGGAATCGGGCAAGAAGATCACCTTCCTCGATACGCCCGGCCATGCCGCCTTTACCTCCATGCGCGCCCGTGGCGCCAAGGCGACGGATATCGTCGTGCTGGTGGTGGCGGCCGATGACGGCGTCATGCCGCAGACCATCGAAGCGATCGACCATGCCAAGGCGGCCAACGTGCCGATGATCATCGCCATCAACAAGATGGATAAGCCCGAAGCCGATCCGAGCCGCGTGAAGAACGAGCTGCTGCAGCATGAAGTCATCACCGAGGATTTCGGCGGCGATGTGCTGGCGGTCGAAATTTCCGCAAAGAGCGGCCTCGGCCTCGACACGCTGGAAGAGACCATTCTCCTCCAGGCCGAACTGCTCGACCTCAAGGCCAATCCCGATCGCGTCGCGGAAGGCGTGATCGTGGAAGCCAAGCTCGACAAGGGCCGCGGTCCGGTGGGCACCGTGCTCATCCAGCGCGGTACGCTGCATGTCGGCGATGTGATCGTGGCGGGCCGCGAATGGGGCCGCGTCCGCGCTCTCATCAACGACCGTGGTGAGAATGTCGATGAAGCCGGTCCCTCCGAACCCGTCGAGGTGCTGGGGCTTGGCGGTGCGCCGGAAGCGGGCGACGTGCTTTCGGTGGTCGAAAACGAAGGCCGCGCGCGCGAGATCACCGATTACCGCCAGCGCGTCGAGAAGGACAAGCGGGTCGCCGGTGCGCGCACCTCGCTCGACCAGATGCTTTCCCAGCTCAAGGAGCAGGACCTCAAGGAGGTCCCGATCCTTGTGAAGGCCGACGTGCAGGGCTCCGCCGAAGCCATCGTTCAGGCGGTGGAGAAACTCGGCAATGACGAAGTGCGTTGCCGCGTGATCCATGTGGGCGTGGGCGGCGTGACCGAATCCGACGTGACGCTGGCGACCGCCTCGCGCGCGCCGATCATCGGCTTCAATGTCCGCGCCAATGCGCAGGCCCGCGAAGCCGCCCGTCAGGCAGACGTGGAAATCCGCTACTACTCGGTGATCTACGACCTGGTGGACGACATCAAGGCCGCCATGACCGGCATGTTGACGCCGGAACTGCGCGAGACCTTCCTCGGCAATGCCGAGATCCTGGAAGTGTTCCACATCTCCAAGGTCGGCAAGGTCGCCGGCTGCCGTGTCACGGAAGGCGTGGTGCGCCGCGGTTCCCATGTCCGCCTCATCCGCGACGATGTGGTGGTTCACGAGGGCAAGCTTTCCACTCTCAAGCGCTTCAAGGACGAAGTGAAGGAAGTGCAGAGTGGTCAGGAATGCGGCATGGCCTTCGAGAACTATCAGGACATGCGCTCAGGCGATGTCATCGAGTGCTTCGATGTCGAGGAGATCAAGCGCACGCTTGATTGAGCTCGAACGGCGGTAGAGGCCGCCATTTTTCAACAGTTCAGGACCCTCGCCGTATCATGCGGCGGGGGTTCGATTTTCCCGCTTCGGCAGGATTTGAGGTTATGCGCAGACACCAGACGAACAAGGGCGGGGCGAAAGGCCCGAGCCAGCGCCAGCTGAGGGCGGGCGAACTCGTGCGCCGTGCGCTCAGCGACATCGTCTCGCGCGGCAATATCCAGGACCCGGACCTTGCCGGCGTCAGCTTCACCATCACCGAGGTGCGCGTGAGCCCCGATCTGCGTCAGGCCACCTGCTATGTGGCGCCGCTGGGCGCGCAGGATCCGGCACCGTTGGTAAAGGCGCTGACCCGTGTGCGGGGCTATCTGCGCGGCCAGCTTTCGAAGGAAGTCACCTTCAAGTTCACGCCCGACCTGACCTTTCAGCCCGATACCTCTTTCGATCAGGCCGACGCCGTCGACAAGCTGCTTCATTCGCCGGAGGTCGCGCGCGACCTGTCGCATGACGATGAAGAGGACGATGAAGCGCAGGGCGGCGGGGAGTAGGGCCCGATGGGCAGGCGCAAGAAGGGCGATCCCGTCACAGGCTGGGTGATCGTGGACAAGCCGTCAGGCCCGACATCGACCGATGTGGTGAACCGGGTCCGACGCCATTTCAATGCGCGCAAGGCCGGCCATGCCGGCACGCTCGACCCCTTGGCAACCGGGTTGCTGCCTGTCGCGATGGGCGAGGCGACCAAAACCATTCCCTTCATCATGGATGCCGACAAGGGCTACCTCATCACTATCCGTTTCGGCATCGAAACGAATAGCGCCGATGCGGAAGGCGATGTGGTGGCGCAAAGCGATGTGCGGCCGCCCGACGAGGAAATCCGCGACGCGCTCGAAGCCTTCCGGGGCGAAATCGAGCAGGTGCCCCCGATTTTTTCGGCCATCAAGGTGAATGGTGAGCGCGCCTATGATCTGGCTCGTGCGGGCGAGGAGGTGGAACTCAAATCGCGCCGGGTGACGATCCATGAAATCCGCCTTGTCTCGCGCCCCGATCCCGACCATGCGGTGGTCGAAATCCTTTGCAGCAAGGGCACTTATGCCCGATCGCTGGCCCGGGACCTGGCCCGTCATCTGGGCACGGTGGGGCACGTGGCTGCGCTCCGGCGGACCCGTCACGGGCCCTTTTCGGAGGAAGACGGAATTCCTCTGGATAAATTGCTGGCTTTGAGCCATTATCCCGCCGCTTCCGAAGCCTTGCGGACGCATCTGCTCCCGCTTGAGACCGCGCTGGACGACATCCCGGCGGTGGCCCTGAGCGACGACGATGCAAGCCGCCTGAGACACGGGCAGGAAGTTTTGTTGCGCGGACGCGACGCACCCATCCTATCGGGTCCGGTTCTGGCAACCCATCGGGGCAACCCGGTGGCGCTGACCGAATTCGACAGGGGAAGTCTTCGCCCCGTGCGCGTTTTCAATTTTGAATGAGGTACCCCGATGTCGATTACGCAAGAGCGCAAGGCTCAGCTGATCAAGGAATTCGGCTCCAAGGACGGCGACACCGGTTCGCCCGAAGTCCAGGTGGCCATTCTCACCGAACGGATCGTCAATCTCACCGACCACTTCAAGACCCATGCGAAAGACAACCATTCGCGCCGCGGTCTTCTGAAGATGGTGAGCCAGCGTCGCTCGCTTCTCGACTATGTCAAGAAGCACGACCAGAAGCGTTATGAAGATCTGATCGCCCGTTTGGGTATCCGCCGTTAAGGCGGTCCCGCGAGGCCTGCAAAAGATGCATTGCCGCCCGCCGCTTCCCAGCGAAGCGCCGGGCGGTGGCGTGTCGGCAAGGCCGTTGACAGAAGAGACATTCGTCCGTTTACGGATGGTATGTTTGCGGAAGGACCTCATTCACCCCCGTCTCTGGGTCTGAGGTTCCTCGAAAAGTGAAGGCGCGGAAAAGGCCGCGCGTTCCGCAGATGGATCCATCCAATTTTGTCCGGCCGCCTGAAAGCGGCAAATATGCGTTCGCCCGGTCATTGGGATGTCTGGTGGTAGGTACGAAAGACGGGACCGGCGACGCGGAACAGGAAACCGAAATGTTTAATATTACCCGCGAAGAAATCGAATGGGGCGGGCGTACGCTCACCCTGGAAACCGGCAAGATTGCCCGTCAGGCCGACGGCGCCGTGCTTGCGACTTATGGCGAGACCTCGGTGCTGGCCACCGTTGTCGGCGAACGCTCTCCGAAGCCGGGACTGGATTTCTTCCCGCTGACCGTGAACTACCAGGAAAAGACCTACGCCGCCGGCAAGATCCCCGGCGGCTTCTTCAAGCGCGAAGGCCGTCCTTCCGAAAAGGAAACGCTCGTCTCGCGTTTGATCGACCGTCCGATCCGTCCGCTTTTCGCGCCCGGCTTCAAGAACGAGACGCAGGTCATTGCGACCGTTCTTTCCCATGACATGGAAAACGATCCCGACATCGTGGCGATGGTTGCCGTCTCCGCGGCGCTGACCATTTCCGGTCTGCCGTTCCTCGGCCCGATCGGCGGCGCGCGCGTCGGTTACATCGACGGCGAGTACAAGCTGAACCCGCTGATCGACGACATGCCTGAAAGCCAGCTCGACCTCGTCGTGGCCGGCACGGGCGATGCCGTGCTGATGGTGGAATCGGAAGCCAAGGAGCTTTCCGAAGACATCATGCTCGGCGCCGT
>CAYSVF010000119.1:0-7294 GCA_964434415.1 uncultured Parvibaculum sp. | reverse complement strand
CGCTCTGCCAGGCCACACCCTCGAATTTCGGTCCGCCTTTGGAAGAGGCAAATTTCAGGGCAATGGCGGCCTGTTCTGCCGAAAGAATGTTCACTCCGAAGAAGCCCGCCGCGCGAATGGCTGCGAGCGTGTTGCTGCCGCGGTCCATGCTTACCAGCACGAGGGGCGGACCCATCGAGAGGGCTGAAAAGGCGCTGACCGTGGTGCCTGCCGGGGCGTCGTCCCGCAGCGTGGTGACAATGGTTACGCCGCTTGCGAAACAGCCAAGCGCGCTGCGGAACAGACCCGCATCGATGTCGGCCATATCCTGTCTGTCTTTCGTTTGAGCATTCATGGCGTGCCTCAGAACGGCTTGTCGCCATAGACGGGTTTGTAGGCACCGGCATTGCGGCGGCCTTCCGCCCGGCCGCACACGGCGAGTGCCGTCAATGCGTAAATCAGTGCACTGTCGGCGAGATCGTCCGGCGTGGGCCGCCAGCGCGGCATGCCCGTGGTGACGGCTGGAATGCGATGCATGTTGAAGACGTTCTGATCGCGCCACATGGAGGAATAGACGGGGTTCGCACGTTCCAGCGGCCGCCCGAGAGAAAGGCTCGTCGCGCGCCCCACGGCGGAGACGAGCGGCGCGACCTCATCCGCATTCGCCTCGAAGCCGTGACGCACCACCATGGGCTCGATGTCGAAGCCTTCGAGATCGAACTGACGCATGAGCGTCGTCAGCTCATGCTGCACATCGGCGGCCTTCTGCTTCGGCGTCAGGCCCGCCTCGGTGTAGAGCGACACGACCTCCGTGCCCGCCCCGAAGGAATGGGGAATACCGGCGCGGATGCTGTCGATCTGCGTTTTCGGGATGGAAATTCCGCCTTCGCTTTCATAGCGATGACGCTCGGGATAGGTGCGTCCCCATTCATGGAGCGCCTCAATGATGGGCCCCAGCCGGTAAATCGGGTTGGGATGCTCCAGCATGTTTTCCGGCGTGTCGAGAATGGGCGTGAACATGCCCTGCCCGTATATCCGGATACGGAACACCACATAGCCGCAGCCCTGCCAGGTGAGACCGAAATCGGTGCCTTCCGCCGCGATGGCAAAATCGGGCGAGACGCCGCCATGATGGAAAAGATAATGCGCGCCGATATCCTTGCCGAGATAGTCGACGCCTCGGCGCTCCTCGATGGGCTCCGGGCCGATTTCGCCCGGGCAGGCCGTCAGGTAAAGCTTGCCGGAGAGATCGAACCCGGCCTTCTTCAGCGCCTTGGCCGCGATGAGAAAGCAGCTCATGGGCCCGCGATCATTGGCGATGGGATAGCCGAAGAGCTTGCCGTCTTCGAGCCAGCATTCCTGCCATTCGCGATTTTCCAGCGTTTCGGGACGATAGCGCGCCGCATCGAGATCCGGCTCCCAGGTGGGGCTTTCGGTATCGAGATGCGCGGTGAAGAGAAGGTTCTTGCCGTCGCCATAGCCGCCATATTCGCCGACGACATTCGGCCGCTCGGGCGTCGCGCCGACATTGCGCGGGGTGAAGCCTTCGCGCTCCAGCCACTCGAAAACGTAGTTGCTCGCCTCCGCCTCATGGCGGGAGGGGCTCTGGATATTGCCGAGTTCCAGCGCGAGTTCCGTCAGCTCGTCCTTGTCGATGGAAGCGGAGAGCGCGGCGCGCTCCTCTTCGCCCACCTGATAGGGAGCCGGCATTTTGATGTTCAGAAGATCGGTCATTTGCTGTTTTCCCAAGCGCCTTCGATGTCCGCCGTCTTTTTCAGGATGGCGCAATTGAGTTCCAGCGACCGGAGCGCCGCTTCATGCACATCCGCGCCATAGGCGGCGCAGGCGTCGTCCGCGATGAAGACGTGATAGTCGCGGTGGAAGGCATCGCGTACCGTGCAGTCCACGCAGCATTCCGTGGTGAGGCCACAGACGACGAGCGTGTCCACGCCCGCATCGCGCAGCACGTCCGCGAAATCCGTTTCGTAGAAGGCGGAGTATTTCGGCTTCAGCACAACGCGGTCGCCGGGTGCGGGCTGGGGACCGTAGAAGGCCGCGCCCGGCGAACCGGCGCGGCAGACATTGCTTTCCGCTTCCGGGTCGCCATGGCGGCGGCGCATCCACTCGGCCCATAACGGGCTGTCGGTTTCCGGCGAGGTGGAGAGGCCGATGAAGATCACCGGCACTCCTGCCTTTCGCGCGGCGGCAATCAGACTTTCGGTCTTCGCAATCGCCGTCGGGACGGCGGACATATCGACCCCGAAGCCCGCCAGCAGACCGTCCGGCGCGGCGAAATCGACCTGGATGTCGATCACGCACAGCGCCGTCCGGTCCGGTGCGATCCAGGCTTTCAGATCGCCGACGCCCCCAGGCGGTGTATTTTCCGCAAGCTCCGTCATGCGAAATGAGCCCGGAGCTTCGGCAGCACTTCGGCACCCGTGATCTTAAGTCCCTCGACATAGTCGGGGAAGATCAGCATGACGCCGTCAAGCTCGCAGCCTTCGACCTGCTCTTTCAGCTTTTCGAGACAGGTTTCGGGCGTGCCATGCACCACATGAGTCATGAAGGTTTCCTTCGCCTTCTCGCCCATCACGCTGGAGCTGCCATCGGCTTCCATGCCGTAGGAGCGCATCATGCCCTGCACGGCGCCCCAATCGAGACCTTCCTTGTAATAGGCGACCTTCTCGGCGGCCGCCTCGTCGGTTTCGCCGAACACGACCGTGCTCATGGCGAAGACCTTGATCGTCTCGTTATATTCATCGGCGACGCGGCGGGCCATGCGGCTGATGCGCAGCGTGTCTTCCGCGGTCTTGCCGCCGATGAAGCAGGCATCGGTGTTCTGCACGGTGAAGCGCAGGCCGCGCTCCGACTGCCCGGCGCAGATGAGATAGGGACGCGGGCTCGACATCGGCTTGGGTTCCGAGACGCAGTCCTTGAAGGTGAAGAACTCGCCTTCATAATCGACATGGTCCTTTTCCCACATCGTCCTGACGAGCTTTGCCCACTCTTCGGCATAACGGTAGCGACCGTCATGATCGAGGTTCTCGGGCCAGGCGCCCATCTGGTCGAACTCGTCCTTGTAGGAACCGGAGACGATGTTGAGGCCCGCGCGGCCACCCGAAATGTGATCGAGCGTCGCGATCATCTTGGCGACGACGGCGGGGTTCTGAAGCAAGGTGTGAACCGTGGCGATGATCTTTGCGTTCTTCGTCGCCTCGGCGATACCGGCCATCATGGTGACGGATTCAAGCGATGTGCCCCAATGCTCGGTCTCGCCGCCGAAGCCGCGCCACTTCATCATCGACATGATGAAATCAAGCCCGATCTCGTCGGCAAGCACCGCCGCGTCGCGGTTCTGCTTGTAGGACGCGTCCAGCTTGGGCGTGTTCTTGGAAATGATCCATCCGCCATTCGCGATGGGGAGGAAAACGCCGAATTGCTTCGTCATCTTGGTACTCTCGTTTCTGGTTTCGCGGGACGACCGTGTCCCGTCCTTACTCACGTCTTTCTCGTTCACTTCTTTCGGGGCGTCAGCTCGACGAGCCGACGGCCTCCATTCTCAGTCCCTCTTCCTTTTCGTCTTCGGTCTTGTCTTCGGACGCCACATCGCTCTCGTCGCTGCGCACGGGCGGGCGCATCAGCAACACCGCGCCACCGACCAATGCGGGCACGATGGCGAAGAGAAGAAAGGCCGGCACGAAGGACCCCGTGGTGTCGCGCACATAGCCACCGAAAAAGGGACCGAAAGAGGCAAGGGTCGCAGCCACGTTCACCATCGAGAAGAGCTCGAGATAGGGGCCGCGCCCGAAATAGTTCATCAGCAGCACGCTGGTGGCGAGGAAGGTGGCGCCATAGCCGATACCGATCCCTGCCGCATATAGCATCAGGACAGGAAAGCTGGTGCCGAGCGTCAGTGCCACCATGCCGGCCACAAGGCACATCAACGATATGAAGAGGAGTTTCTTCGGCTCGAAGAACTCGCCCAGGAAGCCGCTACCGGCACGCGCCGCGGAATTGAGAAAGGCCTCGACGCTGAGGAGGCTGCCGGCGAGCGCCATGGCCACGCCATGCTCGGTCAGATGCGCCACGGAGAGGCTGTTCACCGTGATGCCGCAGAGCAGGAAGGAAACATAGGCCGCCGTGATGATATAAAACTGCGGCGTGCGGAGCGCCTGCGCGACGGTCCAGGTTTCCTTCGTCATGTGGACGCCGGGCGCGGCATCGACGACCGCGTCATTCGCGATCTCTTCGGCCTTCTTGTCCTGCTCTTCGCCTTCGCGAAGGAAGAGCGCGATGATAAGCGCGGCGATGCCGGTCAGGATGGCCGCGATCATCCAGTGCATGCGCCAGTTGTCCCAGACGCCGACCGCGGTGAAATAGATCAGCGGACCGACGATGCCGCCCAGACCGCCCAATGTGTAGTAGATGCCGAATGCCATGGACTGCTTCTTGAAGCAGCGCGCGATGACATAAGTGCCGGGCACCGTCGCCACGAAGGAAAAGCCCGTGCCCGCCAGTATCGTTCCCAGGAAATAGACCCCGATGCCCTGCACCTCATAGAGGCATAGGAAGCCCGCCACCATCATGGCGCCACCGAAAAGCACGGTCAGGCGGACATTGGTGTAGCGGATCATCAGCGCCGGCGGATAGCTCGACAGGCCGCAGGAAATGCCGAGCAGGGTGAAACCGAGACCGGCCGAGGTCCAGTCCCAGCCGAGGTCGCGCACCATGTCGGGCAGGACCACGCCGAGAGAGGTGAAAGTGGTCGCGGTGACGAGAAAGAACATCAGGCTGAAAGACAGCAGGACGAACCACGCATATAGGTTGTCACGAAGTTCACTCATAGCGCCTTTTGCCTCCGATACTCTTTCTCGTCACACGCATCATTCGTCGTCAGAACCGATAGGTCGCCGTCACGCGCCACTCGCGGCCCTTGCCGGGCAGAGCGGCGACGTCGCCATAAAGATCCTGAAGCGGGGTGAAGTACTCTTCGTCGAACAGGTTGTTGACGTTGAGCTGCACTTTCCAGTCATAGAAGTCCGCATAGGCCGAGGCCTGCACGAGGTAGTAGTCCGGATAGTGGATGGGGTTGGCGGAGAGGCCGGCGGTCTCCGACACATATTTCACGCCTGCCGTCGCCCCCAGAACGCCCCAGGAATATTTGTCCGAGGTGTAGGTCGCGAACAGACTGGCCACGATCTCCGGGATACGGCGGTCTTCGATTTCGCCCGAGTAGTAGGAATTACCCGTGACACCGGCCATATCGCTGAAGGAGTAAGCAGCCAGCGATCCGCCATAGTTGTTCACCACATCGGCATAAGGTGTGCCGGCGAAGTCCGACGGACGGAAGTAGTAGAAGGCGTTGTAGCTGCCGAGGATCTTGGTCTGTTGAGCGTTGCCCGCGAAGGTGAAGCTCAGATTGTCCGTCGCCAGATAACGCATTTCCAGCTCGACGCCCTTGCCTTCGGTCTTGTCGACGCTGCCGCTGACGGTGTCGTAGATGGTCCTGTGCTGGCGATAGGCGGCGAGCGAGCCCGTAAGGATGCCGTCAAAGGCCTCCAGCTTGATGCCGGCCTCGGTGAGGTCCCCATCGGACAGCCAGGAGCCATTGGCCAGGTTGCCCGGGGCCACGTCGCCGGCCTGACCGAACTCGATGGCCGAGGTCTTGGCATAGGTCACATAAGGACGGAAGCCGTAGGGCAACGGCACCATAGCCATGGCCGAGTAGGTGAATTTCCCATCGTCATTATACTGATGCCCCGGCGTGCAGTAGCAGAGCGTACCGCGATCGATGGTCTCCGCCGCATACCAGTCGTAACGGCCGGTCAGCGTGATATCGATGGCACCGCCGAGATCTGAGTCGAGCATGGCGTAGATGCCTGCATCGTTCCAGCTCGACTCGACATTGCTGTCCCATCCGTAACCGGATCCGGCATCGAAGGGAGAGCCCAGCGTATCGTTCGGCGTGGCGCCGACCGAGATGTCGCGGCGATCGAGCGCGATTCCGCCATAGTTGAAGGACTCTTTCTTGGTCGCCGAGTAGTAGCGGTTGGACACACCGACATTGTAGTCGAGCGTGAACGGCACGAACGCCAGATCCGGCGCGAAGCTGCCGGTGTAGCTGAGGCGTCCTTCGCCCGTATAGGCCTCGTAATCGGCGGGGAAGCCGTAGCTCACGAAACGCTCATTGCCGAGCGAGTCGAAGAAGAGCTGGAACTTGAGCTGCGAGCCGTCGTCATATTTGCGTACAAGGTCGCCAAAGAAAGTGACCGTGTAGGTCTCGGAGAAATCCTTGTCGCTGATATAGACGTTATGCGGGTCCAGCTTGGTGGTGCCCACACCCGTGTCCAGGCTACGTGCAGCGGGATCGGCGTCACAGAAGCCAAAGCACTGCGGATAGGTCGTCAGCCCCCCGGCGGGCAGCTCGCCATAGTCCAGATAGCCATTGCCGTTCGCGTCCGTGACGCTGGTATCGCGGCCCGTCGTATAGGTTCCGTTGTCGATCAGGTCCTGGGTCAGGCGGTTCCAGCCCGGCGTCTGCACGTACCCTTCGGAATGGTAGAACATGCCGCCCATCTTGAACGACCAGCCATTGTTCATATCGAAATCGCCGGTCGTCTGCAGGAGCTGATGCTCCGGCTTGATGCCGTTGTAGAAGCTGCCGGAGTCCTCGATCTCGCCATAGACATAGAGGCCGCCGTCGGTATTGCCGAAGCTCAGCGGGATACCGGCCTGGAAGCTGCCGTTCTTCTTGTCATAGGACCCGAAAGTGCCCGAGACCTCGCCCGTCACATCGGTGAGATAGCCGGCCTCTTCCGAGATCTTCGCGGTCTTGGGCTCGAGGTTCATCGAACCGCCGACCTTGCCCGGGCCGAAATTCGCCGTGGGCGGACCGCGCAGAATATCCACGCGCGAGGTGGAACCGAGCGGCGTCTGATAGGTGCCGCGGTTTTCGATGCGCTTGAAGCCGTGGAAATAGGTTTCGGCCAGAAGACCGCGCACATTCAGCGCGCCTTCCACACCATAGAAAGATGCAGTGAACGTGCCCGGCGATACGGACGCCAGGTCGTTGACGGTCGTCACGCCATAGGCGTCGAGCGTATCGTCGCTGACGAATGTCGCAGAGCGCGGCGTTTCAAGCAGCGGCTTGTCGATACCGAACAGCAGGTCGCTCGGCTGCTGCTCCAGCAGCCCCGCCTTGTCGCGTTCGGAAATCACGACCATCTCGGCCGTCTTCTTCTTGCCGTCGGCCGTTTCGCCATCCGCCTCGCCGGACGACGGCGTCGACAACGTCATGACAGGCGTATCGTCACCC
>CAYSVF010000118.1:0-7331 GCA_964434415.1 uncultured Parvibaculum sp. | reverse complement strand
CCACATGCCCTGCCCCCATTCCGGATGGGTGTAGCCAAGGCCCTTCATCTGGAATTTCAGGATCGGTTCGAGGCTGATGGTGCGGGTGCCGCCCTCAAGGTTCACGAGATCGATTTCAGCGGACTTCGCCAGACGCGTGCCGGGTACGTAAGTCACCCGGTGGTTTGCCGTCGCCATACGTTCGTCCTTGCCGTCTTCGACGCCCGGCACGTCTGCCTCGCTCGCATAAAGCGGTGCAACGAGCCCTTCGCGCACCAGCGCTTCGCCCTTTGACCCGTCGAAGAAAATGGCATGGGACACATGGTCGTCCCAGATGAGCGGCGCCCAAAGAAAGAAAAAGCTTCCCGGCATGGCCGGCGCGCCGCCGGTTTCCGGCTCGCCCACGCGGCGCACGCCCCAGGAACGATCCTTGGTCCCGAGACACACCTCGTCGCTCACCGCGATCTCGCCATCGGGATGACGAACCGTCCCGCTCCAGCGGCCGAACTGGTCGAAGCGGGTTGCATCCATCACCGCGCGCGGACCGGAATAAAGCGTCTGGCGCGCCTCCTTGATGACCGCCGTGCGGCCCGAAAAAGTGAGGTCGCAGGAAATGCCGCTGTCATTGTCGTCCAGCACGACGCGGGTGCGCAGCATGGGCTCCTGAATTTCGATGCGAAAGGGGCCGACCTGCATGTCGGTACGTTCGGTCGGTGCGCGGCGCGAGCCATAGAAGCAATGCTGGCGTCCATCGCGCGTCACGACGCTGAAGGCGCAATCGAGAATGCCGCGATGCGGGTAGATCGCCATGCCGATGCCGAAATAATAGGACCCGTCCTTCGCGTAACCGTTGAACCAGGTGCGGTCATAGACATTGCGGTCGCTGGTCGCCGGGTGGGCGATCGGCTCTGGTGTCTGATGGATGGGATAATCGTCGAGCTTGTTGAGCATTGCCGGGCCTTTGCGTTTCACAGGACCAACAGCACGGTCGGTCCCTCCCTGTTTCGATGCGGTCTTTTTATTCGCCGCTCATCACAGTTTTTCAGAAAGCGCCGGGCTTCGCCATGCCCCCCTTGGCTGACGTAACGGAACGGCTGCTCAGGCGGTGTCGGATGCGCTGAGCGCCAGCTCCTCCATCATCTTTTCCCGGATCTGGAATTTCTGGACCTTGCCCGTCACCGTCAGCGGGAACTCCGTCACGAAGCGGATATAGCGCGGCACCTTGTAATGCGCGATCTGGCCACGGCAGAACATCTTGACCTCCTCCTCGCTCAGTTCATCGCCCGCGCGCAGAACGATCCAGGCGCATATTTCCTCTCCGAACTTTTCGTCCGGCACACCGACCACGGCCACATCCTCGACCTTGGGATGGCGATAAAGAAATTCCTCGATCTCGCGCGGATAGACGTTTTCGCCGCCGCGAATGACCATGTCCTTCAATCGCCCGACAATATTGCCGTAGCCTTCGCCATCGATGGTGGCGAGATCGCCGGTATGCATCCAGCCTTCAGCGTCTATCGCATCCGCGGTCTTTTCGCTTTCGTCCCAATAGCCGAGCATCACCGAATAGCCGCGCGTGCAAAGCTCGCCGGCTTCCCCGCGCGGCACGGTGTTGCCGTCGAGATCAATCACTTTGCATTCCAGATGCGGCTGCACCCGGCCGATGGTGGAGACGCGGCTTTCCAGCGGATCGGCCTTGCCGGTCTGGAAGCTCACAGGGCTTGTCTCCGTCATGCCATAGGCGATGGTGACATCATGCATATTCATGCGGGAGACGACCTGTTTCATCACCTCCACCGGGCAGGGCGAGCCCGCCATGCAACCGGTGCGGAGCGAGGAAAGGTCGAAGCGCTCGAAGTCGGGCACCCCGAGTTCGGCGATGAACATGGTGGGCACGCCATAAAGCCCGGTGCATTTTTCCACCTCGACGGTTTCGAGTACGGCGACCGGATCGAATGTATCGGAGGGATAGACCATGGTCGCGCCATGCGTCAGGCAGCCGAGATTTCCCATCACCATGCCGAAGCAATGATAGAGCGGCACGGGGATGCAGAGCCTGTCGCCCGGCACGAGGCCCACCGCCTCGCCGACGAAAAAGCCGTTATTGAGGATATTGCGATGGGACAGCGTCGCGCCCTTGGGCAGGCCCGTCGTGCCGCTCGTGAACTGGATGTTGATTGCGTCGCCGCAATCGAGCGTCGCGCCAATTTCCGCGAGGGCTTTTCTCTCCGCATCCCCCGCGAGCCCCGCCACATCGTCGAACTGCCGCCAGCCCGGGCGCGCGGTGCCGCCGATCTGGATAACATGCCTGAGATGCGGAAGCGCCGCAGCTTCGAGCAGACCGTCCGACGCCGCGATCTCCGGCGCCAGCATCTCGACCATCTCCGCATATTCGCTGCTCTTGAAACGCTCCGGCGTGATGAGGGCGGACACCCCCACCTTGTTCAGCGTGTATTCGAGTTCCGAGAGCCGATAGGCCGGGTTGATATTGACGAGGACGATGCCCGCCTTGGCGGTCGCGAATTGCGTCAGCGCCCATTCCACATTGTTGGGCGACCAGATGCCGAGCCGGTCGCCGAGCTTCAGGCCCAGCGCCAGCAGGCCCGCCGCGAATGCCTCCGCCTTCTCGTTCAACTCGGCATAGCTCCAGCGGATATTCTGGTGAACCGAGACGACGGCTTCGCGTTCACCCCATTCGCGCGCGGCCGTTTCAAGCGCCGCGCCGATGGTTTCCTCGCTCAGGGGCGGCGTCTCCGCACCTTTCACATATGACAGCTGCTCTACCGCCGTGCCCATGACCTTCCTCCTCTCGAATAGCGCATCTCCCGCACGCTTTCCGTAAAGGAAACCTCATCCCGCACACGAAATCAAAGGAAAGCGGGCCGCTAAACCGGGACCAGCGTCACGAGTGTCTGGCCCGCCTGTACCATCTTGCCGGGCGCACAATGAATTTCATGGACGCGGGCGACCTCAGGCGCCTTCACCTCGATTTCCATCTTCATGGATTCCAGAATGACGAGTGGCTGGCCTGCTTCCACCTCATCGCCTTCCTTCACTTCCACCGACCAGACATTGCCGGGCACGCCCGCATCGACGAGCTTGCCGCCGTCGGGCACCTCGATCGCATTTTCTTCCGGTGCAGCGTCGGGCTCCATCTCGCTCATGGCGAGGCCCTGCTCTTCCCAGCGCTGGCGCTCTTCCTCGAAGGCGAGGCGCTGTTTCATGCGGAAGGCTTCGATGCTCTCCGCATTCTCTTCGAGGAAGGCCATGTTGTCGGCAAGGCGGAAAGTGCCTTCCTCCACTTTCACCTCGAACTCGCCATGGAGGAAAGCCTCGCGCGCTTCCAGCAACTCATCCGCCGAAACGGGATAGAATTTCAGCCGGTCGAAGAAGCGCAGCAGCCACGGCTTTTCGGGCTCGAAGTTTTTCGTGCTGTGCCAGCGGTTCCACATCTGCACGGTACGGCCCACAAGCTGGTAACCGCCCGGACCTTCCATGCCGTAGACGCAGAGATAGGCGCCGCCGATACCGACCGCGTTTTCCGGCGTCCATGTGCGCGCGGGATTGTATTTCGTGGTGACGAGACGATGTCGCGGATCGAGCGGGGTTGCGACCGGCGCGCCCAGATAAACGTCGCCCAGCCCCATCACCATGTAATCGGCCTCGAAGAGAATGCGCTTCACATCCTCTATGCCGTCGAGGCCGTTGATGCGGCGGATGAATTCGATATTGGAGGGGCACCAGGGCGCATCGGGCCGCACCAGCGTTGCGTATTTCCGCACCGCTTCCTGTGCGGCCTCATCGTCCCATGAAAGCGGAAGATGCACGGTGCGGCTCGGCACCTCCATATCGGCAGCAGATGGCATGGCCCTCTCCGCTTCCTCCAGAACATCCATGAGGCGCGGCAGTGGCAGCACATCCGGATCGTAGTGGATTTGCAGCGAACGGATGCCCGGCGTCATTTCGACGATGCCGGGGAGTTTCTTCTCCTCCAACGTGACCATCATCGCATGCGCGCGGAAGCGCAACGCAAAATCGAGCACGATGGGGCCGTATTCGATCAGCAGATAATCGTCGCCCGCGCGGCGATAGGTGACTTCCGTTTCGAGGTCGGGGATGCGGCTCAGCACGGCCTTTTCCACCGTGGCGGACGAATAGGTAACGGGCGCGGGCTGATGCGGGAAGGCAAGGTTTGCCACCCACTCCTCTTCCCGACGACGCATGGCTTCCGCTTCTTCATCGCCGATGCGGCGGAAGCGCACCTTGTCACCCGGCTTCAACTGACCGAGCTTCCAGAGTTCCGCTTTCGCAAGCGTTGCCGGGCAAACGAACCCGCCAAGGCTCGGCCCGTCGGGCCCGAGAATGATGGGCATGTCGCCGGTGAAGTCGATCGTGCCGACCGCATAGGCGTTATCGTGAATGTTGGAGGGGTGCAGCCCCGCCTCACCGCCATCCTTGCGCGCCCATTTCGGCTTCGGCCCGATCAGGCGGACGCCGGTGCGCGCGGAGTTGTAGTGCACCTCATAGGCGGTCGAGAACAGCGTCTCGATATCTTCGTCGAGGAAGAAGTCGGGCGCGCCATGCGGGCCGTAGAGTACTGCGATCTCCCATTCGATTTGCAGCTTCGGGCGGTCGCTTTCCGCCAGCGGCTCGGCGGCGGGGGTCACTGCCCCGCCGCGACGGATGCGCAGAACGTCACCTGTCTTCAACGCGCCGGTTGCATGACCGCCGAACTGGCCGAGCGTAAAGGTCGAGCGCGAGCCCAGATATTCCGGCACGTCGAAGCCGTTGCGGATGGCGAGATAGCCGCGCTGGCCTGCCCCCTTCACCTGGCCAAGCGTGAGCGTCTGGCCCTTTTTGACTTCGACCGCCTGCCACAAAGGCACGGGTTCGCCGTCGAGCTTTGCATCCATATCCGCACCGGCAAGGGCGATCACGGCGTCCTTGCGGAAGGCGAGCATCGGGCCCATCAGCGTCATTTCGAGTGCGGGCGCATCCTCCGCATTGCCGACCAGCCGATTTGCGAGGCGGTGGGAGAGCGGGTCCATGGGACCGGATGGCGGCACGCCGACATCCCAATAGCCGATGCGGCCCGGATAGTCCTGAATGCTGGAAAGGGCGCCGGGCGACACGACATCGATAGCCGCGCTGTCGCCTGCGAAACCCGCCAGCGTGGCGGTGAGCATTTTCCCTTCGAGGAAATCGGACGAGCGGGCGATCTGGCGCAGATAATCGAGATTGGTTTCGATGCCATAGACGGAAGAGCCGTCGAGCGCGTCGACGAGCTTTGCCGCGGCCTCTTCGCGCGTTGCGCCCTTCACGATGATCTTGGCAAGCATCGGATCATAGAAGGGCGAGACTTCCGTGCCGGTCGCAATCCAGCCATCGACGCGAATACCGTCAGGGAAGGCGACTTCCGTGAGCAGGCCGGAGGAAGGCTGGAAGTTCTTGCCCGGGTCCTCGGAATAGAGACGCACCTCGATGGAATGGCCTTCGGGCGTGCGCTTGTAATTCTCCAGATTGTCGAGATCGCCCGCGGCCTGCCGGACCATCAGCTCCACGAGATCGAGGCCGGTCACTTCTTCCGTGACCGGATGCTCCACCTGAAGGCGGGTATTCACCTCCAGGAAATAGAAGCGGTGTTCGGCGGCGTCGTAAATGAATTCCACCGTCCCTGCGGATGCATAACCGACGCTCTCGCCGAGGCGGATCGCCGCTTCATGAAGTTCATGCCGCACAAGTTCCGGCAGGTTGGGGGCCGGCGTTTCTTCCAGCACCTTCTGGTTGCGGCGCTGCGCGGAACAGTCGCGTTCGCCCAGCGCGATCACCTTGCCCTTGCCGTCGCCGAAAATCTGCACCTCGATGTGACGCGCCTGCGCCACGAATTTTTCAACGAAGAGACCGGCATCGGAGAAGTTCGCCTGCGCAAGGCGCTTCACCGTCTCGTAGAGACGCGGCAGCTCTTCTTCCGATTTGCAGAGCTGGAGCCCGATGCCGCCGCCGCCCGCCGTGCTTTTCAGCATGACGGGATAGCCGATACGGGCGGCATGGGCGCGCGCTTCCTCCAAGTCATGAACGAGCGGGGAGCCCGGCAGCAAAGGCACGCCGCTCTCCTCGCTCAGATCGCGCGCCGTATGCTTCAGCGCAAAGGCGCGCATATGTTCGGGGTGAGGCCCGATAAAGGCGACGCCTTCCTTGTAGAGACGCTCCACAAAGTCGGGGTTCTCGCTCAGGAAACCATAGCCGGGATGGACGGCTTCGGCGCCCGCCTGGCGGATGGCCTCAATGATCGCTTCGACATTGAGATAGCTTTCCGATACCGGCGCCGGTCCCACGCGCACCGCCTCATCGGCAAGGCGCACATGGGGTGCAAAGCGGTCGGCATCGGAATAGATCGCTACGGAGCCGACGCCCATCCGCTTCAAGGTGCGGATGACACGACAGGCGATTTCACCGCGATTGGCGATCAGTACTTTCTTGAACATGAACGTCTCCGTCAGGCCTCACTCCAACAGGTGGGAAAAACTCAAGCCTTCCAGACCAGCGTGCGTACGGGCGTGGGCTTGAAGCCGTTGCAGGGGTTGTTCACCTGCGGGCAGTTGGAGATGAAAACGAGAATGTCCATCTCCGCACGCAGCTCCACATAGTCGCCGGGCTTCGACACGCCATCCACGATGGCGAGCGTTCCGTCCGGCTCTACCGGCACGTTCATGAAGAAGTTGATGTTGCTGACGAGATCGCGCTTCGTCATGCCATGCCTCGACAGCTCCATGACGAAGTTGTCGCGGCAGCTATGCATGTATTTCTTGTCATGGCCGAAACGCACCGTGTTCGACTCTGCGCTGCAGGCGCCGGCAGAGGTGTCGTGACCGCCCGCCGTGTCGGCCAGCATGGTGGCCATCAGATTGCCTTCGCTGGAATAGATCTCGGTGCCCGCGGTGATGTAGGGCGAGCCCTGCATGCGCGCGGTATCCTGTGCGCTGTAGCGCTCGGAATAGTCATGCGCGTTGTAGAAGAGCGTGTCGACGGCCTGCTGACCCTCGAGGTCGACGATGCGCAATACCTGCCCCTTGGGCAGCATGTAGGACCAGGGCCGTGTGGCGGGAACGGTGAAGTCGTAGATCGCCTCGGCGGGATCGCGTTCGATGTTCTGCATGGGATTATCCTCGCCTCAACGGAACAGGGGGTCTGTGTTTTCGAAGCCGCGAATGGCTTCCTCGGTCGCCGTGCGGCAGAAATCGTCCGCGGCGGGCGGCGGCGACTGCCAGACCGTGAGGTCGACGGGTTTGGGATCGTAGGTGCCGGGCGCCAGCTGATGCGGGCAGTTGGAGACGAAGACAAGGAGGTAAATC
>CAYSVF010000117.1:0-7370 GCA_964434415.1 uncultured Parvibaculum sp. | reverse complement strand
CGGCTATGCCGCGGGCCTTTGGGAAGAGCGGCTCAAAAATCCGGGCGAAGACCTTATTTCCATGCTCGCGCATTCGAAGTTCGAAGGCGAAGCCATGTCCTTCCCCACCTATATCGGCACCTTTATCCTGCTGGTGGTGGCGGGCAACGAGACCACCCGCAACTCGATTTCCGGCGGGCTGCAGGCGCTTTCGCTGTTTCCCGAAGAACGCCAAAAACTCCTCGCCGATCCCTCGCTCATTCCGAGCGCGGTTCAGGAAATCGTACGCTGGGTGAGCCCGGTCCTGCATATGCGCCGGACTGCGACGCAGGATGTCGAACTGGGCGGCAAAAAGATCAAGGCCGGGGACAAGGTTGTGATGTGGTACTGCTCGGCCAATCGCGACGAAACGAAGTGGAAAGATCCCTACACATTCGACGTCACGCGCTATGCCAGGGGCGATGCAGCAATCCAGCTCGGCTTCGGGGCGGGACAGCATTTCTGCCTCGGCTCACGGCTTGCGGAATTGCAACTCAAGGTGCTGTTCGAAGAGCTGCTGGCGCGTTTCCCCGACATCGAGGTCGACGGGCCGGTACGGCGGTTGCGGTCCAATTTCATTTCCGGGATTAAGGAAATGCCGGTGCGTTACACGCCTGCCGCCTGACCGCCGGGAAGCCATCCAGACACAAAAAGGGCGCGGAAAGGTTTCTCTCCGCGCCCATTTCGATTGCCGTATCCCGTGCCTTAGTGGCCAAGCCGCGCGGCCGCGCGTTCCTTGGCAGAGGCGCATTCGCCCGCGCTCAGGCCCACTTCCTTGGCAAGCGTCTCGATCATCACGGTTTCCATCCGGTGCAGCGTGCCGTCGGACAATGCGACTTCCCAGAGCATCTCGACGACCTGGCCGCGCTCTTCCTGATTGAAGCCTTCCTGAACCGCTTTGGTGAAGATGTACTCGCCCATACCGACCTTGGCGCGCTCCTCGGCAACCTTCAGGAGATCGGCGGCCTCATCGGCATTGAGCGTGAAATGTTCGGTAATGGCCCGCTTGATCGCCTCGCGCTCCCCTTCGGTGAACTCGCGATCCCGGTTTCCAGCCTCGACGAGCAGGGCTGCCGCCGCCAGTTGCTTGGCTTCCGGGCTCATGGGCACGTTCCCGGTTGTCGTCAGACCCTTTTGAAGGGCGTTGCGGATTTTCTCGAACATCTATGTCTTCCCCTGCTGGCGTGACCGCCTTTAGGCGCGGCCTTCCTGGATTTTGCCGGGCAATCTAGCGCGGCTCGAGCCGTTTCACAAAAGAAAAGGCCGCCACCGAAAATCCGGCAGCGGCCCAAATTGACGCATGGTCCTGGTTAGTGGGCCATAATGTTCTTCTTTTTCTGAACGGCCCGGCCACGCGGCAATATCAGATCCAGGACCACCGCCAGCGAAGGCAGGAGCGCGATCGCCATTACCATGTTGATCATGAACATGAAGGCGAGAAGCAGCCCCATATCCGCCTGGAACTTGAGATCCGAGAACGCCCAGGTGGACACACCGATCGCCAGGGTAAGCGCGGTGAAGAAGACGGCCATACCGGTCTCCTCCAGTGCAAGCTGGAAGCTATCGGTCATGTTCAGCCCATCGGCCAGATGGAACTGGATGCGGTTGTAGATATAGAAGGCGTAGTCCACGCCGATACCCACCGCCAGCACCATCACCGGCAGGGTTGCCACGGTCAGGCCGATCTCCAGAACCTGCATGAACCAGTAGCCGAAGAACGTCGCAAAGGTGAGCGGCACGCAGCATGCGATAACGGCTCGCCAGTCACGATAGGTCAGCGTG
This sequence comes from uncultured Parvibaculum sp., assembly GCA_964434415.1. GTDB lineage: Bacteria > Pseudomonadota > Alphaproteobacteria > Parvibaculales > Parvibaculaceae > Parvibaculum. The sequence continues at coordinate 5,570 of CAYSVF010000117.1, read as the reverse complement.
ACGAGTGCGATAATGGCGGCATAGACCCACATCATCATCGGAAGCTCGGTCTCTTCCACTTCCTCGTTCACCGCCGCCTGGACGCCCATATTGCCCGAAGCCAGCCGCAGTTCGACGCCGTCCATATGATGTTTGGCACGCCAGTCCTTCACCGCGGCCACGACCCTGTGAATGGTCGTCGCCTTGCTGTCTTTCAGATAGATCATGTGGGGCATAACCGTGCACTCCTGATTAAAGAGCGCGCTGGCATTCGGAACGGTGTTGGCTGCCTGGGCAAGGGCCGCGCGGTCACGCGGAATGTCCTTCCATTTCAGGTTGCCTTCGTTCCAGCCCGCGGCCGACCCCTTGATTGCGAAGGGTAGCGAGCCGACTGCCGTCACGCCCGGCACGTTCTGCATCGCCCAGGAGAAACGGTTCAAGAACTCCATCACCGGGTAGCTCACACACCCGTCGGCGGGCGTTTCTACCACCACGGTAAGCACGTTGAGCCCCAGCGCGTACTGATCCGCGATAGCCCGGCTGTCCACATTATAACGCGCATCCGCCCGAAGTTCGGGGGCGCCGGCATGCAGCGCACCGACATGGCGTTGACTGCCCTTGTAAACCGCGTAGCCCAGCAGCACCGACGAGGAACACAGAATAATGATCGAGACTTTGGGCTGCGCCACCTTGCCGATCACGCGCATGAGTTTGAGCCGGGTTTCACGCGCCTTCTGAATGCGGTGCGTGAAATTGTCGGGGAAGCGGAAATAGCTGACCAGGAGGGGCAGCATGACAAGATTGGTGATGATCTTGAGCGCTACGCCGATCGAGGCCGTGATGGCGAGTTCGCGGATCATCGGAACGGGGATCAGATAGAGCGTCCCGAAGCCCACGAGGTCGGTGATCAGCGCCATCGACCCGGGGATCAGAAGACCCGAAAAGCTCGACCGCGCCGCTTCTTCCGCCGTTGCGCCGGCGGCCAGTTCCGCCGTGATCAGATTGATCTGCTGGATGCCGTGACTGACGCCGATGGCAAAAACCAGGAATGGAACCAGCACAGCCAATGGGTCGAGCCCGTATCCGAGCACTTCCAGCAAGCCGAATTGCCATACCACCGATGTAAGCGAGGCAAAGAGCGTGACTGTCGTGAGCTGGATCGATTGCGAATAAAGATAGACCGACAGGGCAGTGAGAAGGAACGCGATGACGAAGAACTTGACGACCGATTCCGCACCGTCGGCGATATCGCCGATCATCTTTGCAAAGCCGATGATCCGGACATGGAATTCGTCATTTTCGTATTTCTGCCGGATCTGCTTTTCGAGCTTCGCGGCCAGATCGAAATAGTCGAGCTTCTTGCCTGTCGACGGGTCGTAATCCTGAAGCTCAGCGACCACCATGCCCGACCTGAAATCGTCGGAAACGAGCTTGCCGACGAAACCGCCGCGAATGACGTTGCTCTGCACCTTTTTGAGGGCATCCTGCGTCATCGTATCCGCCGTCACCTTGCCGGAGATGACGTCGTCCGCGCTGATGCCGTATTCGGTGATTTCAATGTAGCGGGTATTAGGCGTCCAGAGCGAGGTCACTGTCTGGCGCGCGACGCCGGGCAGGAAGAAGATATCGTCGGTCAGATCCTTGTAGACCTTGAAAAACTTCTTCGTCCAGATGGTGCCTTCAGCCGGCTCGAGCGTCACGATGATACGGTTCGACCCGAAGAGCTGATCGCGATATTGCTCGAAGGTCTGGATGTATTCGTGACCGAGCGGCAATTGCTTGTCGAACCCCGCAGTCATGCGCAGGTTCATCGCGTAATACGCCGTGATTGCCGTGGCAACGAGCAGCGCAAGCAAGATCACGGCACGAAGGCGAAAGACAAGATTCTCAAGAAACTTAATCATTGGACTCTACCCGTTCCCCAATCCCGGCCCTCATTGCTGCGGGGCGCGGCGCTTCATCTGCGTACTGCCGGTCGCCGCGGAATGGATCCGGTTTCCTCAATGAGAGAAAACCGCCATCCCTGATACGGCTCGACGGCCACTTCAATTTTTCGGGGATATGCCGTCTCGCGGACGGATCATGAACGCTTCCCCTCTCGAAGGGCGACATACCTCCCCGGACCGGATCGGCCCCGGTGCGGCAACGTCATACCCGTCGATCTCAGGGGATTTCCCCTCCCTTGGATGCCCGCTCTCTTATCCTCCATGACCGCCTCCCGGTCATTTTGCGGAGCGTTTGCACGCATTCTTATTAGCACAGGTAGAGCATTTTTGTAAAAGCCAAGCTTTCGACCCCGCAATTTCATCCCGCGGGTCCGAATAAACATGACGGGTGCGTCATTTTGACCTTGACCCGCCCGTTTCTGCACTTATTCTTACGAGCAACAAAGTTGTAAGTCCGGCGCCGGAACGGCGGCGGATTCGTTTTATGCGGATGCGGCCTCCCTGGTGCCGCGCCGACCACTGGAGGGATCCATGACCGAAATCCGGCAGATTACGAAAGACGACGCCTACGATGCCGTGGCGCCCGAAGATTTCCCCGCGATGATGGAAGTCGATCGCTATGGCGCTCGTTCCACGGCGTTCGACAAGATCATTTCCGCCACGCATGACCATTTCTGGGACCCCCTCGACGTGAAGTACATCGACTTCACGGAGGGCTTCGACCTCGACACCCAGATGGTGATGCCGGAAGAGCTTATGCCGGAACTCAAGCTGCCCTGCTTCGAGGCCCTCTCCGAGGCACAGCGTGTGAAGTTCGCCAATCAGAGCGCGCGCTGGATGCTCTCCTCCATCCTGCACGGCGAAGCCGGCGCGCTCGCGCTGTCCGCCAGCCTCTGCCACATCCTGAAGGATCCGGGTGCGCAGGAATATGCCGCCAACCAGACGCGCGAAGAAGCGCGCCATGTGACGGCTTTCGCGAAATACATTCAGGCCCGTTGGGGCAAGCCGCTTCCGGTCGGCTCCACGCTGGGCGGCCTGCTGACCGACATCGTGAATGCGCCGGAGGTCTACAAGAAGATCGTCGGCATGCAGATGCTGGTCGAAGGCCTCGCCATGGGCGCCTTCGCGACGCTCTATGCCAATTCCAACGATCCGCTTCTGGTGAAGCTGACCCAGCTCGTCATGACGGACGAAGCGTTCCACCACAAGTTCGGCAAGATCTGGGCCGACCGCACCATTCCGAATCTCAGCGAAGAAGAGCAGAACATCATCGAGGACTGGGCGGCGGAATGCTTCCAGACCCTGCTGTTCAACCTGGTGAACCCGGAGCAGAAGCAGGTGATCTATGCCGAGTTCGGCCTCGACTGGCAGCAGGTCCAGGCGGAAATGCTGGAAGCCTTCACCGATGACGATCGCCGCGAGCACATGAAGGAAGGCACGAATATTTTCCGTGTGCTGATCAAGACGCTCCTCAAGGCCGGAATCATCACCGACCGTACCAAGGCCTTCTATGCCACCTACGTGGACATGGACGAGCTCAAGGACGAAGGCGAGCGCATGGTCGGCGACGACATCGCCGAAGAAGGCATTCGCTTCCTGCAGACGATCAATTTCGGCGCCAATTCCGACGCGCTGAAGAACGTGACGATTTCCGCAGCCGAATAAAGTTCGTCTGCTTGTTGCGTAGGCGGGACGGCTACTCCCTCCAGCCAACCGTCAGTTCGATCCTCAAACGGCCCGCTTCGGCGGGCCGTTTTTTTGTTTACCGAGTAACGGGCGTCCCGCTTCGGCGGGCCGTTTTTTGTTTGCTGAGTAACGGGCGCCCCGTTTCGGCGGGCCGCTTTTTGTTTGTTCCAGAAGGGGCTGCCCGCTCCGGTGCGCGCTGTTTTGTCAGTCGAGAAAACGCTGCCGCGCCGCCAGTGCGAGCCCTGTAGCGACCGAGGTAAGTTCGCCGCTGCTTGCGAGCTTCGCCCTTCCGAAACGGTCCGCGAAGAGCTGGCGGACGGCCGGGATAAAAGAGGAGCCACCGGTCAGGAAGACACGGTCCACCCGGGACGGCACCGTCCCCGTTTCCTCCAGCAGCCCGTCGACACATTCGGCAATGGCGCCGAGTTCCGGTGCGATCCATTTCTCGAAATCAGCTCGGGTCACTTCTGCATCGATGCGGATCGGAGGGGCATCGAAGTGGAATTTCGCCCAGTCTCCTGCAGAAAGATCGATTTTGGTCGCCTCCACGGCCCGGCTCAATGCAAAGCCCTGCTCTTCCTCAATGAGGCTGGCGAGGGCCGCCACCTGGTCGGCGGCCTCCGCCGTGCGGCCGATTTCCGCGAGCATGCGACGTGTCTTGCCGGTGTTGATGAGGCTCAGCTCGTGCCAGCGCTTCATCGTGTCGTAGGGCCATGACGGGACCGGCAGCGTCTTGCCGCCGCTTTCATAAGAAGTGCCTTTGCCAAGACGCGGGGCGACGCAATGCTCGATCAAGCGCGCATCGAAAGCGTCGCCGGCAAGCCCGACGCCGGAAACACCGATAATCGTCTCGCCGCGCTGTCTGAGCCCGCGGGTGCCGGGACCGACATGGAGCAGGCAGAAATCGCTGGTGCCGCCACCGAAATCGCCGATGAGGACCAGCTCGTCGCGATCCAGCGAGGCCTCATAGGCATGGGCGGCGGCCACAGGCTCGAATTCGAAATGCACTTCGGGAATCCCGATGCCGCGTAACGCCTCGCCCAGGCGCTTCACAGCGAGCCGGTCATGCCCCTCGTCGGGTACGCCAAGGCTGTTGCGAACGAAGCGCGCAGGCCGTCCGACGACCACGGGGCCGGTATGCATAGCCTCGTTCAGCGTATCGGTTTCTGCGGTCGCCTCGATCAGCCGCGCGACAATGAAGCCAATGAGATTTTCAAGCGTGTAGCGCGTGCCGAAAATGTTGGTCGCGGTGAAATTCGGATTGGCGAGATAGGATTTGACCGACTGAATGAGGCGGCCCTCGCCGCCCCGATCCAGATAGGCATCCATCGCCGCGGGCCCTGCAAAGGCGTGCAGACGGCCATTGGCGTCCCGCTCGTCGCCGTCGAAATAGAGGATCGAGCGAAAGGTATCGAACTCCGCTCCCTCGTGTCGAACCGGAACGAGCCGCGCAGGGCCTTGCGAGGACGCAACCGCCAGCGCGCTGTTGGTCGTCCCGAAGTCGAGACCAATGAACATGAAATCACCTCGTATCCGTCTGACCGGACGGGGGACATCCCCTCGGTCACAGCAATACATTCCAAGGATTTCCGGGGGGTCCGGAGGCTAAAGGGCCGCGACAAATACAGAAGTTACCCCTTTTTGTCGAGGGCCCTGCCCGCAGCCCGGCCCCTCACCTCATCCTGCGCAAAATGACGCACCCGTCATTTTTGTATTGTGTGTGCGGCGCACAAATACCCACACTCCAATTGTGAGATTTAGCCGGCGAGGGATATGCGGGACCGGCCGAACGACGCCTTATTTGGATGCACAGGAGTGATAACGCAATGACCGACGTCCACCAGATCACCAAAGACAATGCCTATGACGCCGTCTCGCCCGACGACTTTCAGGCCATGATGGACACGGAGCGCTACAATCGCCGCTCCAGCGCTTTCGACAAGATCATCTCCGCGACCC
>CAYSVF010000116.1:0-7375 GCA_964434415.1 uncultured Parvibaculum sp. | reverse complement strand
GCGTAAGGCAATCCCTGCGGCGTGGTGGTGTGCGACTCCGCTCGCATGCGCGTTTCGGTCCAGCCCATGCTTTCGCCCATGCGCAGCGGATCGCCCCGATTGAGCGCCTCGAAGACGGGATGGCCTTTGAGGCTGTCGAGAATGTCGGTCAGGCGTTCTTCCGTCAGATTGCCGATCGGCAGCTTCGTTTTCAGGCAGCAGGGATAGACATCGCCATTGGGTTCGATGGCGACTTCCGATCCGGCAAAACCATGGTTCAGGAAATTTCTGGCGCCGGACCAGCGGGCGCAGAAATCGGTTTCCATGCCGGCAGTGGAAAGGCCGTTCTCCCAGGCGCGGCCGCGCGGCCATAATTCCTCGATCCACTGGCCGGGCTGGGCGCCGAAGAACAGGAAGCTGGGGCCTTTGGCGTCGCCGTCTTTCGGGGCGGGTTCGAAGCCGGCGGCCAGAAACATCTCCGTCAGCTTTTCCTGGAAGGCCTCGCGCTTTGCGCCCTCCATGCCGACATGGAAGTCGTCCATGCTGGCGATGGCGACGGTCCAGATATTATGCTCGCGCAATCCGTCCAGCATTCGCGGCGTCAGGATATCGCCCGTTGTCTGCATAGAGAGGCGGACGCCGTTTTTTCCGTATTTTTCGGTCAATGCGTCGATCGCTGGATAGAAGAGCGTTTCGCGCACCGGGTCGATCATCACTTCGCCGCCTGAAATGATGATCCGGCCCACCCGTTCCGACGGGTTTCCGTCGGCGTCCGGGCGGGCGGGGTCCTTGTAGATCATGCTGTCGGGCAGGTTGGCGACGATCTTGCGGTAGCTCGCCTCGCCCTCGGCCATGACCGCGGCGAGGTCGTCGCGGACGTAAGGACGGAAGCGCGTGTCGTAGCAGTGCTTGCAGCGGCGATGGCAGGCCCATGTCAGGACGTAGTAGATCGATTCCACTTTGCGCCTTCCTTTCGTTTCCCGCAGGAGAATAACGAACCGGAGGGCGTGTGCGGATCACATGAGCGTGAGAACCGCGCCGGGCCCCTCAGACCGGCCGGTCGCCGTTCACCGTGACGCGCTCCATCTCGCGGCGGTGGCCGTGATAATCGTTGAGCGCGAAATGCTGCGTGCAGCGATTGTCCCAGAAGGCGAGCGCGCCTTTCGTCCAGCGGAAACGGCAGGTGAAAGGTTCCTGCGTGCAGTGCTCATAGAGAAACTGCAGGAGCGGCTGGCTTTCGCGCCTTGTCCAGCCGACGAAGCGCTCCGTGAAGGCCGGGTTCACATAAAGGCCCTTGCGCCCCGTTTCAGGGTGGGTGCGCACTACGGGATGCTCGTAAGCCGGCACGTCGCCTTCGGCCCGGTTGACCTCCATGCCTTTGCGCTTTTGTGCGGAATGGCCTTCGCGTCCGTATTCCGCCTTGGCGGTATGGACGGCTTTCAGGCCCTCCAGCGTCTTCTTCATGCCGTCCGACAGCGTTTCATAGGCGAGATACTGGTTCGCCCAGAGCGTGTCGCCGCCATAGGGAGGCACGTCCTTTGCGTAGAGGATGGAGCCGAGCGCCGGCTCTTCGAGGAACGACATATCGGAATGCCAGCCGCCGCCGAAATTCAGCTTGTCTTCGGGCTCCTTCACGATGCGCATGATTTCCGGATGCCCTTCCATGCCCTTCACATAAGGATGGATGTTGAGCGTGCCGAAACGCCGTCCGAATTCCTTGTGCTTTTCGGGCGTCAGCTTCTGGTCGCGGAAGAAGATCACCAGATGATCCAGAAAGGCCTGGTGGATGTCGTCGAACTGTTCGTTGGAAAGATCGGCGGACAGGTCCGCGCCCTCGATTTCCGCGCCGAGCGCACCGGCGATGGGCTTCACCTCGATGGTCTTGTAGCTTTTGGCGCTCATGATCTCCTCCTCCTCGTCTCCGGTCTTGTGCCGGTGTTTGAGGAGATCAGTCTAGCCGATATGCGTTTTCAGTCGAGAGAGCCGGTCAGGGAGGCGCGCTGGGACATCTCGATCCAGTTACCGTCGGGATCGCGGATGAAGGAATTGCGCGCCGTTTCGCCCTATGTGCGCGGGGCCTAGCCGTGCGCTCCGCCGCGGGCGAGGATGGCGGCATGTTCCTCGTCGACCTTGAAGATCTGCACGGTGATATAGTGCCAGCCCGGCCCGTCCATGGCGGCGTCGGCGGGGGCGTCCGGGTCTTCCTCCGCGAGGATCACGCTGTCGCCGCAACGAAAGGCGATGCCGCTTTCGGCGGGGATTTCCTCCAGCTCCAGCACGCGGCCATAGAAGTCGCGATGGGCGGCGAGATCGCGCACGCCGAGGCGAATGCCGATGCGGGTAATGCCCAGATGGCCTTCCGGCACCAGCGTGACGCGGTTGCCGTCCGGATCGGTGAGTGCTTCAGGTTTGTTGACGTCTGTCCGTGCGATCAACAATTCGCGGTAGCCCGAGGGCGGGGCGTCGGGCAGCGGGTCGCGGGCATGGTTGATCTTCAGGACGGAGCCCGCGAGGTCGTGGCGGTGCTGGCGGCGTCCGCCGCCCAGCGGCAGGACGTGATCGAGTTTCAGGCCGACCCTGTTCTGCCAGAAGTCGAGCATGGGCTCGAGCGAGTTGGTGAAGAGCCCGACATCGATGCGGGGTTTCGCGAGATGCATGAGGCGCCTCCCTTCCTTTGTTCGTCATTACGAGCGAAGCGAAGCAATCCAGAAGCGGCACATGCTGCGCTGGATTGCTTCGTCGCGTTGCTCCTCGCAATGACCCGCGGGTCTCAGGGCTCTTCGTTGGAGAAGACGATCGTGCCCGACGAGGCGAACATGCCGCCCACGCCATGCGCGATCGAAATCTTCGCATCCGGCACCTGGGCGGGCGCAATGCCGCGCATTTGCCGCACGCTTTCCTGAAGCGCATACATGCCATACATGCCCGAATGCATGTAGGAGAGGCCGCCGCCATTGGTGTTGAGCGGCAGCTTGCCGCCCGGCGCCGTGTTGCGCTCACGGATGAAGGCCGCGCCTTCGCCACGCTCGCAGAAGCCGAGGTCTTCAAGCCCGTAGATCGGCAGATGCGCGAAGGCGTCATAGATCATCAGGTGATCGACATCGGAATGTTTGATGCCCGCTTCGTCGAAGGCCTTTTTGCCGGAAACGCGGAAGGCCTTGGAGCTGGTGAAGTCTTCCATCTGGCTGACCATCGGCGTTTCCACGCTTTCGCCCGTGCCGAGAATGTAGACGGGCTTCTGCGGGAAGTCCTTGGCGCGCTCGGCACTGGTGAGGATGAGCGCACCGCCGCCATCGGTGACGAGGCAGCACATCAACAGCCGGAACGGCCAGGAGATCATGCGCGAATTCAGCACGTCGTCGACCGTGATGAGATCGCGGAAGCTGGCACGCGGGTTTTTCGCGGCCCATTCGCGCTGGATGACCGCGACCATCGCCACGTCTTCCTCGGTCACGCCATAGGTCTTCATGTAGCGCAGCGCCGGAATGGTGAACATGCTTGGCGGGTTCGTGATGCCATAGGGAACCTCGAACTGACCCTGCTGGCTCTGCGGATCGCGACTGAAGCGCCGCGCGCCGACGCGCGAACGCCCCGATTCCGCATGGGTGATGAGAACTGTGTTGCACAGGCCCTCATTGATGGCGGCCGCCGCGTGGCGGACATGCAGCATGAAGGAGCAGCCGCCCACCGAGGTGCCGTCCACCCAGGTCGGCGTGATGCCGAGATAATGCGCGGTCTCGACGGGGCTGTCGCCCGCCGTCGCCACGCCGTCGATATCCTTGGCGGTGAGACCGGCATCGGCCATGGCGTTGAGCGCGGCGTCGGCATGGAGCGCGAGCTGCGACTGGTTCGGGATCTTGCCCATCTGCGTCGTTTCGGCAGCGCCGACCACGGCAACTGATTTCTGTTTCATGTCGTGTCCCCCTTACTTCGCCGGCTTGAACTTGGGCAGGCTGATCTCGTCCGTCGCCTTTTCGAACGTGACTTCGAGTGGCATGTCGAGCTCAAGCGCTTCGGGCGTTTGCGGGCAATCCACGATATTGGTCATCATGCGCGGGCCTTCTTCCAGCTGCACGACGGCGATGGAATGGGGCTCTTCGCCGAAATCGGGACGGGGACGGTGGTTGATGATGTAGCTGTAGAGCGTTGCCTTGCCGCTTGCCTTGACCACTTCAACCTCGCGCGCCGAGCAGGACGGGCAGAAGTCGCGGGGCGGGAAATAGGTGTGGTTGCAGGTCTTGCAGCGTTGCAGCCGGATTTCGCCGTCGCGGCAGCCATCCCAGAAATGCTGTGTTTCCGGTGTGGGCTGGGGCAAGGGGCGTTTGTAGTCCGCCATGAGGACCTCCCTGACATATGTGATTCCGGTTCTTTGAATGCCGGAAATTCGAATGCGGGGAGGATAGCCTCGCGGGCCAGATTGGCAAGCTGGGGGACCGCACCGGCGTGCGATCCCCCGAATCGATTTTGAACAGGTGGCTTCAGGGCAGGAGCACGGTGTCGATCACATGGATGACGCCGTTCTTCTGGTGGACGTCGGCGATGGTGACCATGGCCTTGTCGCCCTTGGCGTCGATGATTTCGATGCCGCCTTGCGCTTTCTTCGCCGTCAGTTTTTCGCCTGCGACTGTGGGCAGCATCGCCGTGCCGCCTCCCTGTTCGATGAGCTGCATCAGATCGGAGGCAGTGATGTCGCCGGGAACAACGTGATAGGTCAGGATTTTCGTCAGCTGGCCCTTGTTTTCCGGCTTCAGCAGCGTGGAGACGGTGCCGTCGGGCAATTTGTCGAAGGCCTCGTTGGTGGGGGCGAAGACGGTGAAGGGACCGGGGCCCTTGAGCGTTTCCACCAGGCCGGCCGCCTTGACCGCGGCGACGAGAGTGGTGTGATCCTTCGAGTTGACGGCATTCTCGATGATGTCTTTCGACGGGTACATGGGCGCACCGCCGACCTCGACGGTTTTCTCGTCCGACATCTGGTTGTGGGACATGCCGCCGTCATGCATCTCGGCCTGTGCCATCATCTGGCCGGGCATCTCGATGCCGTTCTTGCTCTCCATCGCATTGGCGCTGGTGAGTGCCGTCGTGCCGAGCAATAGAAGGCTGTACGCCGTGGCGCGGGCCGCAGTGTGGAGGGGGGTCATGGCGTTTCTCCTGTTTACGCTTTCATGTCGCAGCAGAGCAAAGCCGCTCATGCTTGCGATGTTCTGGGTACGGCGGAAAACAGGGGATGGATCGCCGGAAAGATCGTTCCCGCTCTCACGAATCCGTGAAGAACGGAGCCTGGTTTGTGGGAAAATGTCGACCGGATGGTCGTTTTAGGCGTCGCTCACGCAAGGAAACGGCGCAGGGCGGGGGGCGTGCCGGTATGCGCGTTCGGTTGGCGGGCCGCTTGATTGCCTGTTTCAGGCGCATATATTCAAGTCATGAAAACAATCGTTCCTGTCCTGAGCCTGTCTCTTGCTGCCGTCCTTCTCGGAAGCGTATCGGCGCGGGCTGGCGATGCGATGGCCGCCATCGGCGGTTCGTCGATGATCGACCTTGGCGGTCATGTGGTGACGTCGGGCGTGGCGGGCGGCATGGCTGATCCCGTCCCGCTTTTTGCCGGCGCCAATGGTCCTGCGATTTTCGTCTTGAACGTACCGTCTATCGACCAGACGGGAAGTCGCGGCGCGATGGGCGGTATTCTCGGCTCGAAAGCGATGAAGCCCGCGAACAAGGGCATTTCGCATTCGCCGGGTCGTACCATCGAAGATCTGAAGCGCTGATCAGTCGAAACCGTGAAATGTCGCGAAGCTGTCGAGCGGTTCGCGTTCGGCAACCAGCGTGTTCACGGGCTGCGTTTCGTCCGCATAGCCCAGCGACATGCCGGCGATGATGTATTCGTCGTCCGGCACATCCAGCACCCGGCGGGTGACCGACCAGAAATTGTTCCATGCGCCTTGCGAGCATGTGTCGAGACCGCGCGCTTTCGCAGCCAGCATCAGCGTCTGCATGAAGATGCCGATATCGATAAAGCTCATCGCATCGAGATCCTTGTCGATGGTGAAGATGAGCCCGACGGGCGCGTCGAAGAATTCGTAATTGCGGCCCCATTGGCGCCAGTTCGCCGCCTTGTCTCCTTTTGGAATGCCGAGCAGGCCGTACATCTCCTTGCCGAGCGTGCGCATGCGGCTGGTATAGGGCTCTTTGCGCTTGGAGGTACGCGGAAATTCCGCCTTCGCGTCCTGCGGATCGTTTTCGCGATGGGCCATCACCTCGGCGACAAGGCGATCGCGCACCTCGCCCGCGACCACATGCACTTTCCAGGGCTGGATATTGGTGCCGGAGGGCGCGCGGGAGGCGAGTTCGAGAATTTCTTCCATCAGGTCGCGCGGCACGGGATCGGGCCTGAAGGCGCGAACGGATTTGCGCGACCGGATGGTGTCGTCGATATGCATGAAACGGCCTCACTGAATGCGGATTTCGATTGGCGCGAGTTTAGCGAGGCGGCATAGTCGGTCAAATAGACGGGCTGTGACGAGGGAGGCCGGGATTTTTAGAAGTACTGCGCCGACGCGTATCGAGCGCCAGATTGTCGGCACATGGGACCAGTGGATTGTCTGGCGGCTGGGCGGGCGCCCGGCAGTGGTGGCAGCGAGCGTTCCTCTCATCCTGATGGCGAGCTTCTATCTGCCGGCCTGGCTTCTGGGCAATTACGAGACGATGGAGCGCGGCGCCTGGTCGGGAAGCGTTTTCGGTCTCGATCCTTTTTCCTGGGCGGCGTTCGTCGTGTCGTTACTCGGTGGATACACGCTTTCCGTCACCTCCTTTTCCATCCTGCGCGACTGGGAAGACATGGTGCGGCTGTTGCCCGTGCTGGACGACAAGGCTCACGACTTGCTCGCCACCTGGCGGTCTCCGGGCCGCCCGCAGCTCCAATATGGCCGTATGGCGGGCTATGCGGGCATGGTGCTGGGCATATTCGTCATGCTCGTCACCGTGCCGGGGCTCGTCGATATTCTTCACCTTCGCTTTCTTCTGCCCATGGGACCCGCACCCATCGAGGGGGCGGTCGCTTTCGTGCCGATCTGGTTTCTCCTCATGGGGCCTGTGCTTTTCTACATTCTGGGGCAGGGGCTTTTCTTCAGCATTTCGGAAGGCGTGTTTCTGCGCCGGTTGCAGCGGCAATATCTGAGGATCGACCTTCTGGATATAGACAGGCTGGCGCCGCTGACGCGAATTGCGATGCGGCGATCGGTGGTGTGGATCGTCGGCGCGACGCTGGGCTCGCTGTTTTTTCTGAGCGCGGGGATCGAGCGCACCGCGCTTGAGCCGCTTTTTCTCGGCATTTGCGTCATCGCGGTTGGCGTGCTGATGCCCCCGCTGATCCGGGTCCATCAGCATATCGTTCGTACCAAGA
>CAYSVF010000115.1:0-7382 GCA_964434415.1 uncultured Parvibaculum sp. | reverse complement strand
GATTTGGATCATACCAAAAGGCCGGACACGAAAGGCCTACATGCCGCAAGCTTCCACGGGCCGGGCGGTCTTGTCCGCCCCACCGGCGCCCCGAAGCTCAGCTTTCAACCGATCGTCCCGTCCGTAGACGTCATTACGGAAATTCATCGTCCCGTCCTCACCGACGAAAGCCGTCCAGTAGACGACCGCGACAGGCAGTTGTTCCGTGACAGGCACGCGCACCGTCTCTTGCTCGTCGATCAGCCGGTCGATTTCCTCGCGCGCATCGCCGCCGCCCAGAAGTATATTCGCAAGTTCCCGCGGTTTTTGGAGGCGTATGCAACCATGGCTGAGCCAGCGATAGTCGTGTTCGAAGAGCGAGCGCGCATTGGTATCGTGCATATAGACGGCATAGGGGCTCGGGAAATCGATCTTCAACCTCCCCAGAGAGTTGTGCTCGCCGGGTGACTGGATAATGCGGCCATCCACCCATTCCATATGCTTGCGGTCCATATAGGTGTCGTCCTTTGCGATCTTCGGCAGAAGCTCGTTCTTCACGATTGAGGACGGCACATTCCAGGGCGGATTGGCGATGACGGCCTGAGCCCGGCTGACAATGATCGGGGTCTGAGTCTTCTTTGCGCCGACGATGGCGCGCATGGAAAGTTCCGTCCGCCCATCACGGATCAGGTTCAACTGCGCCGCCGCCGCATTCACTTCGATACGGGTAGGCGGCAATGCATGGGCAAGCACGCGCCAGCGTTCCAGATTGAGGGCGATCTGCTCGACGCGCTGGGCGGGCGGCGTGTTGAGCTGCGCCAGCGTTTTGCGCCCTACCACGCCATCGACCTCCAGCCCGTGCCGCGCCTGATAGTGACGCACCGCCGCTTCTATCTCGGGCGTGTAGAGCGTTCCTGCAGGCAACCGGCTTGCGTCTCCGGCCTTGATAAGCCGGGCGGCCAGTTGCGGGACGGCAGGAGACCGGTCGCCCGGATGCAGCGCCTTCTCACCTTCAAGCGACAGTGGGCGGACCGCCTCGTCCATCTTTGTCCGATAGGCTTCATAGGCAAAGCGCAGCCGATTATAGGCCGGGTCCCGCGGCGGTAGTTCTTCGAGCCAGGCCGCAAAATCGCGCGCATGGAGCCCGGCCGCGAGCGCCCCCGCCGCGTCCATTTTCAAGGGCGGCACCGACACTTCCTCTGCGAGCGCGTCGGGCGGCACGCAACCTGCCGTCATCACCCGGACATAGCGCAGCGCGGCATCCGTCATGAGCAATTCCGACGTGTCACTGCCGGGCGTGAGCTGTCTCAGGGTTTCCAGATGGAATAATGACGGCGACAGGCCATGGCTCCACACCCGTCCAAACATCTCGAGCAAGGTATCGCGCCGGTGCGCCGTCCAGACGCAGCCGTTATTTTCCAGCGCATAGAAATCCCGCACCCGCAGGAAATCGATCTCAATCCCTTCCGGCAGGCGGGCGGCAACTTGCTCGATCCGCTGCGGCGTCATCGCGCAGGGGCTTTCCGCCGCGCGAAGCTCTCCCGCCCCCGCCAGACAGATAACGAAAATTGAAGCGAAAATAGCGCTTTGCCGGATCATCAGCCTGCTTCCAAGTTTGCCGCTCACCGACACTTAGCACAGGCGGACCGGGTTTCACTGACGCAATCCGTCGCGTCACGCATCATGGGGATCGTTCAGTCTCGGGCGAAGTCCAGAACGGCATACCACGCATAGCCACGGTGCAGCCGTTCAAAGCCCAGTCTGGCGCCGTGCCATGCGGCGATGTCATTCAGATACATCTCCAGTTCGGCGCGCGGGCTCACATGAAAGGCGGCAAGCCAGCGGTGCAGCCCCGCCCGGAAAACGCGCGGCAGACGCTCCTGCTGTCCGAAATCGACAATGTGAAGCCGTCCGCCCGGTGCGACCAGGGTCGCCGCATGCGCGATTGCGTCTTCCCAGACCGGGATCATGGAAATGGTATAGGACATGAACACGCGGTCGAATTGCGGCACTCCGAAAGCGCCGGCGGGATCGAAATCGGCCGCATCGCCCTGTGCAAATGTCAGGTCGCCGCCCAGCCCGACGCGGCGGGCAGAGAGGCGGGCCTGTTCCAGCATCGCGTTCGAAATATCGAACCCGTAGTAATCCGCCTGCGGATGCGCTTCGCGAGCCAGAATGAGATTGCGGCCCGTCCCGCACCCCACTTCGAGCACGGAACCGCCCCGGGGCGGCGCGAGGTCCTCGATCAGCCGGTCGCGCCCGAGAAGGTAATAGCGCCGGGTGACGTCGTAGAAATGCCGCTGACGACGATAGACGCTGTCCATCAAGGCGTCATGGGGCACGCCTCCATCATGAAGCGACAGGCCGGCCATGGTTCAGCTCTCCAGCTCGTAGAGATGGAACCCGCCATAGATCGAAGACCGGTCCTGCCTGGTAAAGCGGGCCGACTCCGCCTCGCGATAGTGCCAGCGAGACAGGATATCGTCGGCGACCCGGCCCGGCAGCAATGTCGGCTCGGCGGCGGTACGGAAGATCACCCGAGCGCCGGGCCTGGCGGTGCGCGTAACCTGTTCCCAGAGGTCGTTGAGCTGCTCGTCCGTCATCCAGTCCTGCGCGTCCAGCAGGACATATCGGTCAGCGCTGGCATCGGGTTCGGCCCGCAGGAACTCGGTGAAGGATTTATTCAGAACGTCTACACGTTCAGCCCGCGCCTGCAGGGCGGAGAAATTTTCCCGCTTGAGGTATGGCGGCAGAGAGCCCGCGCTATCGGGGCCGTAGTGCCGGGCGAAAGCCTGCCAGGCGAAATAATTGTCCGCGATGGGGAAATCGCAGGTGAGCGTTTCGAGACGCTCGCGAAGGACCTCGCGCATTTCACGGCCACCCGCCAGAGCCTCATATTGCGAGGGCGGAATGCCGAGACCGTAAAGCGAGGCCGGCTTGGAGGTGATCCAGGCCACGAGCTTGCGATCGAAAAGCGGCGCGAGCTTCTCGTCGAAATAGCGCCGCTGCTCTTCCATGGATTTCAATTCGAGGATCTCGGCAAGTTTCACGCCGTAGAATTTCGCGGCGAGATGAGCCGCGCCGATAAATGAGCCCAGAAGCCCGTGCCGGTAAAACCCGCGTGCGAAAAGCGAGATACGACGGCGTCCCGAAATCGAGCGCTTCTCCCAATAGCGCCTTGTGTCGGGGTCGAGATTGTCGCGCAGGAAGGTCTCGTAGAGCCCGATATTCTCCCTGCTGTCGGCATCGCCGAAGAAGCGGCGGAAATGTTCATAGCTCGGCAGACGCAGAGCGGCTTCGCGCTTGAGCTTGTTCAGCGCGATATGGGCCGGGTTGAGATCGAGCGCGGTAATGCGTCCGGGGTCCGCCGCGAGATAGGACATCACATTGCAGCCACCGGATGCGATCGCCACGACATGCTGTCCCGGCTCGATCGCCATCGCTTCCATATCCACTTCCGGGTCTTCCCAGATCTGGGGATAGACGAGCCCGGTGAAGAGAAGCGTAAAGAGCCGCTCGGTCAAACCTTCGCGCGATACGGGCTTGTGACGATGCACGGCATGGCCCAGCCGTTCTCTGGGATTGCGGTATTCGACGACGACAGCAGGATCTGACACGGCAGCCGGTTCCTTTCGGACTGATGGAATCAGGTGAGTGCACCTGTCCTGCTAGTACCGGCAAACGATGAAAGTGATGTGACGCTTCGAAGACGGCAAAGTCCCGCCACTTTTTTCGTTCATCCTTTTCAAGCAGTATTGGCAGCCGGTGTTTAGCGGTTGCCACGAGAGGGCATGGGGCGAAGGAACCGAGGGAGGAACCTCATGAAACCGGACATAACTTCAATCCGCTCACATCGAACGTTTATCCGGCGCTACATCGGTACGGCCTCTTTGATCAGTGCCTTTCTCTGCACTGCGGCATTGGCCGCTATCGACGACAACGGTCCGATCGGCAAATGGCGAACCATAGATGACGACAGCGGCAAACCCCGCGCTATCGTCGAAATCGACAAGACCGATGGAGAGTTGCACGGCAAGATCGTGAAACTGCTCAATCAGCCCAAGGATGACCGGAACCCGGTTTGCGATGAATGCGAAGGGCCGAGACACGGCAAGCCGGTGGTCGGCATGACCATATTGTGGGGTCTTGAGAAGGACGGCGACAAATGGACCGACGGCAAGATCCTCGATCCGGAGTCGGGCGACGTCTATGATGCATCGATCGAGCTTGGCGAAGACGACCAGACATTGAAGGTCCGCGGTTATCTGGGGATCAGCCTGCTTGGCCGGACCCAGACATGGCAGCGCGTTTCCGCAGCGCAGACCGACGACCGGCAGGATTGAGCCGGCCCGCCCCCTTTTTCACAAACAAATTGACCCCGGCACGATCATACATACGTGCCGGGGTCCTATTTCCGGTGCCGGTGGAGGTCCCGCCAGGGCGGGCGGCCCGGATTGCGATTTTGCGAAACGCCTAGCGGGAGCCCATCCGACGGATGGAGCTGGGCGTGTAGTCGTTCGCCTTCAGTTCGTCGGCGAAGAAATTGACCATCGGCTCCTCATTATTGAGCGCCGAGGCCAGGTAGCGGCTACCTTTGAGGTCGTAGTCCATCTGGCCTGCATAGCCGCAAAGAGGCACGTTGTAGGCGGTCGTCCCCTGCAGTTCCTCGACACGCCAGAGATCGCCACGCCCGTCATACATTTCAGCCGATGCGATCTGCCAGGAATCCTCGTCGATATGGAAGACGCGACGATGATAGACATGGCGCGTGTCGGATTTCAGATCCGCCTCGATCTCCCAGAGACGACGCTTTTCGTAGCGCAGAAGATCCTGATTGAGATGGCGAGCCTGAATGAGGTCCTTATATTTGGCGAGCCCCATATCGTAGTTGTTCTCTGCGGCAAAACGCTCGTTCTTGCCGAGCACGGTCCAGGTGTAGCGCTCCAGCGATCCGTTGAACCCGTCGAAACTGTCCGCGGTGGAAAGTCCGTCGGTATTCACGCCCGGATTGTCGAAAGCGATATTGGGCGCACGGCGCACACGGCGCGTACCGGGGCTGTACTGCCATGCCTGACGCGGCTTCTTGGCGGAGTTGATCGCTTCGTGAACCAGCACGATGTTGCCCGCGGCACGGGCCGGCGCAAGCGTGCGGGCGATGTAGTAGATGGAAGTATTGTCCAGCTCCTCCGCGTTCCGCTTCGACGGATCGGACCACCAGAGAATGGCCTGGTCCTGGACGATGATCGGCGTGTAGCCGCCGCCGCTCGTCACCGGCATGGCTGCGAACTGGCGGATCAGCTTGAAGGAACGATAGCGCAGCGTATGGTTCCAGATGATCTCATACGCATTGTTCGGTATGGGGAACGGGAAGCCCATGATGCCCTTGGCGACGCCGTTTCCGTTGCCGACCAGCTCAGCGACCTTGGCGTTGCGCTTGGTCGCGGCATAAACATTGTCCGGCACCGCGCAGGTGCGGCGGCTCTTATAAACATTCAGCTTGTAGTCATCGTACAGCCTCAGCATCTCCGCCTGCCCCGGCGTCAGATACTTCTTGTACTGACTCATGTTCTGCCCGGTGACGGTATAGAGCACCTTGTCGTCCGGGAACGGGTTCTTCAGATGATCGCCATCCTTGTAATCCACATTGGACGGAATGGTCTGAAGACCGCCTGTCCAGGCCGGTATGTCGTCGCCATTACCCGCCTTTTCCGCGCCGACCGGCGTCAAATCGCTGCCAAGCCGATCGACCTGCGCTTGCGGAACGTCGGCATGCGCCACGGCAACGCCGAGCGATAACGCGATAGCCGACGCAACTGCGCCGTTGAGATACTTCATTACGGGACCTCCCCTTACTGTTATCGACCCTTCGCCCGCCATGCGCAGGCGCCAACCGGCATACGTCACGTCATGCGGCCGCCTCCTGCAGCTGCATCCCCCCTCGCCATGACGCGTTCCAGTTCAGGATCCCTGCACGGGACCTTAGGCAGTGAGGCCAAGAGGTGAAGATGAAATGCCCGCTCGATTACAAAGCTCTTTCACGTCAACTCAACCTCCTCGCAATTTTCATGTATTCGGATTACATAGCTCGACATTCGATAACTCAGAATGCTTATTTCGTAGCCGGACTACGCAATAACCACGCCCGATCGCAAGCGGCGAGCCTCATTTAGTTCCCCTACTGAATATTTTCCACAATACGACAATCGCAGGCCGCGTATTCGCCTCTCGCCCCCTTCCGGGGCCGTGATCGCTCGCTTTTCGGCGGCTCCGTCCGAATCTCACCCCTATCTTCCGAATCACACAAAGCCCCCCTAGAGTGAGCTCGACGCTGCGGGAAGGTAGGAGGAGGCATCTTCCGGCAGGCGGACCGTTTCCCGTCTTCCCGGCTTCCGTCGGGGACGGGGTTTCCGTGCCTTCCCAGCCGACCCCGGTCCGTATTCATGGCCTTATCCGCGACATCCAGCCCCGATCCCGAGACCGAGCCGACCCCGGCAGCGGCTCCGTCGACATCCGATGACATGCAGGGAGCTCATCCGCTCCGGCGGCTCATCCCCTTCGTGCAGCGCCACAAATGGCGCTTCTGGGGAGGCATGTCGCTCATCAATCTGGGGCGGCTTCTGGAAGCTTTCATGCCGCTCTTTCTAAAAGAGGGGATCGACCGGATCGCGGCGGGCAGCTACGCCCTCGCCCTGCCCGCACTCGCCATATTGGGACTGATGGTTCTTCGCTATATCGCGTTCAGCTTCGGGCGGCGGTTCGTCCGGGAGGTTGCTGTCGAAGTCGCCTATGAACTGCGCCAGCGCCTCTACTGGCATCTGGAACTGCAGGGGCCGCGGTTCTTTTCGCGTTTCACCACAGGCGACCTGATGGCACGGGCCATCAACGACATCACCCTTATTCGGCAGATGGTGGGGCTCGGCACCCGGCTCCTTTTCGTCCTGGGGTTCTCCGGAATCATCGCCTTTGCCTTCATGTTCCATCAATCGGCCATGCTGACGCTGCTGATGGTGCCGGCGCTTCCTGTCTTCGGCGTGGCGGGCTGGCTCATTGCAAAGCGCATCTTCGGCCAGTCCATGCTGGTTCAACAGGGCTTTTCCATCCTGTCGGCTCAAGTGCAGGAAAACCTGAACGGCATCCGCACCATCCAGACCCACGCCCAGGAAGACCGCGAGATCGACCGTTTCGAGAAGACGTCGGATACCTATGCACGGGACTATTACCGGCTGATGTTCCTGAATTCGGCGCTCACATCGACCATGCTCGTCGCCACCGGCTTCACCACGCTTGCGGTGGTCGGCTATGGCGGCCATCTGGTCATGTCGGGCGGTATCAGCATCGGTACCTTCGCCGCCTTCATCTTCTATCTCGCCATGATGCTGGCGCCGATCAAGGAAGGCGGCATC
>CAYSVF010000114.1:1209-7391 GCA_964434415.1 uncultured Parvibaculum sp. | reverse complement strand
CCGACCCGGCCTCCACGGCGGGCCGGATCGGTGTCTGAGGCCGGTCCCATACCCGCCTCCCGGCGCGCGGCGCGGACGGTCTGCGCCGCCCTTCTCGGTCTGGGCCTGATCGCTCCGGCATCCGGCCGTGCCGAAACGGCGCCCGGCGACGTGGCCGAACCCGGCGACCTGAAAAAGATCGAAACCCAGCTCGAAAAGGCCCGCGAGCGGCAAAAGCAGTTCGAAGCGGAATCCCGCGCCATGGCCAGCGAGATTTCCTCATTGCGCGAAAAACTGATCGAGACGGCCGCCAACGTCCAGAAGCGCGAGCAGGAAGTCACCGGCTCCGAAGACCGGCTGAAAGGCCTGAAGGGGGCCGAGGCGGTCGTCACCGCCCAGCTCGCACGCCGTCAGGCCGATATGGGCGACCTGCTGGCGGCCCTGACCACGCTGGACCGGCATCCGCCCCCCGCCCTTGCCGTCAGGCCCGACGACGCGCTGGCCGCCATCCGCTCCGCGGCCCTTCTCGGCTCCATCGTGCCCGAACTCCGGCGCGAGGCGGACGACCTCAAGGCCCGGCTGGAACATCTGGCGGCCTTGCGCAAATCCATCCTGGAGGAACGCGACACGCTGTCCACGGCCAGGACCGAACTCTCTGCCGAGCGGGCGAAACTTCAGGCATTGCTCGACGAAAAGACCGCGGCACAGCAAAAGCTCGACGCCCGCGCCCAGGCCGAGGCGGAACGCGCGCAGACGCTGTCGCGCAAGGCGACCAGCCTGAAGGACCTGATCGCCCGCCTGGAAGCGGATGCGGCGACGAGACTGCCCCCGTCGCGCCCCGAGCGGACGCCCGACAAGGCCCCGGCAGCGGCGCCCGGCACGAAGAGCAACGCGAACACCCAGCTGGCCGCCGTCACCCCGCCCCGCCCCTCCATGGTGCTGCCACCTTCGAAACGCCGCTTTTCCCAAGCAAAAGGGCTGATCAGACCGCCCGCGACTGGAGAAATTGTTCAGACTTTTGGGAGCAGAATACCCGGAGGAGGCATTTCAAAGGGTATTCGGGTCGCCGCCCGGCCAAATGCCCAGCTGATCGCCCCTTTTGACGGGAGGATCGTGTATGCAGGGCCGTTCCGCCGCTATGGGCAGCTCTTGATCCTGTCGGTTGGAGAGGGATACCATGTTCTTCTGGCGGGCATGAAACGCATCGATGGTAAGGTGGGTCAGGATATACTTGCCGGCGAACCCATCGGCATGATGGGCCCGTCACCAGATGAGACAGGCCGGGAGACAGCCACCGGCACAAGGCCTACCCTCTATATCGAATTTCGCAAGGACGGGGACCCGATCGACCCGCGTCCCTGGCTGTTAATGAGTGACAAAAAGGCGCGTGGATAAATGAACAAGTCTGTTGTCGCCGGCTTTGCCGTCGGAACCCTTCTCTCGGTGTTGGCCGTGTTCGGTATGCAGCAAGGCGGGCTGGACATTCCCGCTCATGCGGAAGGCTCCGATACCTTCCGTCAGCTGGACCTCTTTGCCGACGTATTCGAGCGCGTCCGCGCGGACTACGTCGAGCCGGTCGACGACAGCAAGCTGGTGGAAAACGCCATCAACGGCATGCTCACCTCGCTAGACCCGCATTCGAGCTACATGAACCCAAAACATTTCCGGGACATGCAGGTCCAGACGCGCGGCGAATTCGGCGGCCTCGGCATCGAAGTCACCATGGAAAACGGCGTGGTGAAGGTTGTCACCCCAATCGACGACACCCCCGCCAGCCGTGCCGGCATCCGCCCCAACGACTACATCACCCATATCGACGGCAAGGCCATCATGGGCATGACGCTGAGCGATGCGGTGGACAAGATGCGCGGCCCGGTCAACACGCCGGTGAAACTGACCATCGTGCGTAAGGGCAAGGACGAGCCCTTCGACGTCAGCATCACGCGCGACATCATCACCATCAAATCGGTGAAGTACCGCCGCGAGGGCGATATCGCCTATATCCGCATTACCTCCTTCAACGAACAGACCTCCGACCTGCTGGACGAGGCCGTCACCGATCTGCGCAAGCAGATCGGCGAAGCGAAGCTGAAGGGCTACATCATCGACCTGCGCAACAATCCCGGCGGCCTGCTCGATCAGGCGACGGCGGTGAGCGACAGCTTCATCAATGGCGGCGAGATCGTTTCCACGCGCGGCCGCCATCCGCAGGACACGCAGCGCTTCAACGCCCATTCCGGCGACGAAACGGACAACAAGCCGGTCATCGTGCTGGTGAACGGCGGCTCGGCCTCCGCCTCGGAAATCGTGGCGGGCGCGCTGCAGGATCACCGTCGCGCGACCATTCTGGGCACGCGCTCCTTCGGCAAGGGATCGGTCCAGACCATCATCCCGCTCGGTTCCGACGGCGCGCTCCGCCTGACCACGGCGCGCTATTACACGCCGTCTGGCCGCTCCATCCAGGCCAAGGGCATCGAGCCCGATATCCTGGTCCGCCAGAACCCGCCCAAGGACAAGAAGAAGCTGCCCATGATCCGCGGCGAAGCGGAACTGCCGGGCCATCTGGCCAATCCGGACGGCGACGAAGAATCCGGCTCGGATTCCTACGTCCCGCAAAATAAGGCCGACGACACACAACTTCTTTACGCTATTGATCTATTGAACGGTAAGAAGCAGGACAAAGCCTTTATCCGTGTGCCCGGCCAGAGCGCCATGGCGAACTGAGACGGCAAACTGAGGTGACCGCTAAAACGGTCACCTGAGATGCGATCCGGCGGGGCGGCCGGACGAGCCGGAAAAGGGCGGGAAAGGAGAGCTTTGTCCCGCCCTTTCTGTTGATGTGGGGAAGATGACGGCGGAAAGCCCGGGACCGGATCAGAACGAGGAAGCCCCCAGCGAGGCTCCGAAGGAGGCGCCCGCCGAAGCCGCACCGGCCGGCGACGGTAACCGCACGCCAAGGCGCGGCCCCGGCCTGCTGTCCATCGCTACCATACTGGTCGCCCTGCTTTATGTCGGCACCCTCGCCTGGCTGGTCCTTGGCGACCACCATCTGGCGGGCGAACCCGTGGCCACGCTCTCGCTTCCCATACCCGAAACGGACAAAGGCAAGGCGGAAGAAGCCAGCGGGACGCCCGATATGGGCGTGGACGGCATTTCCGCCGATACTGCGCAACAGGCCGAAACGCCGGACAAGCCCGGCGACGAGAGTGACCGCGTCATGCCCGTGGACAAGACACCGGATGACGGCACGGACGACAATCTGAGCCCCGCCGAAAGGGAGCTGCTGGCCGCCGCCGACCGGCAAAGCACATCCGAGATTGCCTCACAGGTGAAGATTACCGGCGCGGCAAGTGTGGACGGCATATCCACGCCCGAAAGCGCACCGGTCGCGCGCGGCAAGCTATCAGGCCCGCTTCCGGCGGTTCCCGACAGGGCCTTGGTCGAAAACACGGCGCAGGGGCCATTGCCGAAAATCGGTCCCCAGGGCCGCAAGCCCTGGCGCGTTTACGCCCGGCCCGTACCGGCGGGCCTGCCGGCGAAGGGCCGCATCGCCATCGTGGTGAGCGGTATGGGTATTTCCCAAAGCGCAACGCGCCATGCAATCGAAACGCTGCCGCCGGAAGTGACCCTCTCCTTCGCGCCTTACGGCCCGGACCTGCAGAACTGGATCGACAAGGCGCGCGCAGCCGGCCATGAAGTCCTGCTCGAGCTGCCGATGGAGCCCTATGGCTACCCGGAAAGCGATCCCGGCCCCTACACGCTTCTGACCTCGCTCCCGGAGACGGAAAACCGGGCCCGCCTCAACTGGCTGATGAGCCGCTTTGCGGGCTATGCCGGTGTGATGAACTATCAGGGCGCGCGCTTTTCCACCTCCGCCACGGCGCTGGCGCCCGTGCTCTCCGCGCTCAACAAGCGCGGCCTGATGTATATCGACAATGGCGCCTCCAGCCGCAGCCTCGCCCCCTCCATCGCCGAGCAGGAGGGCTTGCCTTTTGCGCTTGCCGACCGCATCGTCGATCCGCAACAAAGCGTCGACGTGATTTCCAATTCGCTCGACGATCTGGAAGTGGCGGCCAAACAATCCGGCACCGCGCTCGGCGTCGCATCGGGTTTTCCCGCCACCGTGGACGAGATCGCCGAATGGGCCGCCGGACTGAGCGCCAGAGGCCTTGCCCTGGTGCCCGCCACGGCGGCGATACGCGAAAGCCACTGATTTCGGCCCGAACGCCCCGGGCGGACTACCCTGAACGCACCACCTTGGACGGAACCCACATGCCCCGACATGCCGACACGCCGCGCGATCTGAAAGCCGAAGACCTGCCCTACCGCCCCTGTGTCGGCATCATGCTGATCAATGCCGACGGGCTCATCTGGGTCGGAAACCGCATTCAGGAGGTCGATACCGGCTCGCCGCTCACCTGGCAGATGCCGCAGGGCGGCATCGACAAGGGCGAGGACGCCGCTACCGCCGCGCTTCGCGAGCTTAAGGAAGAAACCGGCACCGACAAGGCGGAGATTCTGGGCGAAACCGATGGCTGGCTTCACTACGACCTGCCCGAGCATCTGATCGGCGTCGCTCTAAAGGGCAAGTTTCGTGGACAGGCGCAAAAATGGTTCGCCATGCGCTTTACCGGCAAGGACAGCGACATCGATATTGCTGCCGACGCGCATCAGGAATTCAGCGAATGGGCCTGGCTGCCGATCGACGAGCTTGTCGACCTGATCGTCCCGTTCAAGCGGAGCGTCTATGAAAAGGTCATCGCCGAACTCGGGAAATACGCAGTTTCCGCGGGCTAGGACTTAAATCGCCACCCGGGCGAGCTGCTTGGCGCGCCGGTCCCAGAAGGCCCAGACCAGCTTCGACAGATTCCGCATCAGCCAGCCATGCGGCTTGACGCCCGTCGCCTTGGCGACCATCGACACCAGACGTTCCACATGCTGGCGGCGGTAAAGGGCAAAGGCACGCTTCTCATACGCCTTGGCATAGGCTTTCCGGTCATAGGCGACCGAGCCGTCGAAGGGCGTATTGGCCGCATAGAAGGCGGAGGCCAGTTCGTCGTCATCCGCTTCCGAAACGCGGCCAAGCGCCACGCGCGCCCGGCCGAGCTTCGACGGCACTTTCTCATCGAGGCTGTGAAACTGATCGTAGAAGAGCTTGTAGTGACGGAACTCGTCCGCCGCGACATTGCTCGCGATCTGTTTCAGCACCGGCTCGTCGGTCGCGTCGCGAATGGCGCTGTAATAGGAGGAGGTGCCGCTTTCGACCACGCAGCGCGCGATGAGTTCGCCGCCCCGGCTGCCGCGAACGGATTCGATGGCGTCGAGCGGGATCGAATAATTCTCCCGGAAACGGCGAAAGGCATCCTCGAAGCTGAAATCCGGATCGGCCAACTCCGCCCAGCGGGCCAGCGCCTGGCCGTGCTGCACTTCCTCATCGCCCCATCTGTGAATGGCATCCTTCACATCCGGGCAATCGGCAAAGACATTGCAGAGATAGGTCACATAATCCGGCGCATTGAACTCCACCAGCGCCGCCGCCTTCACGGCCTTCAGGATGTCCGGATCCACCTTGGAGGCGTCGAAATCCTCCCAGCGAATATCGTCCAGCGTCCAGTGTCGGCTCATCTCAATCACCTCGGAATATGGCAACAGGCCATTTTGGCCGAATATAAGCCAATCCCGGCGGTGTTTTAAGGGTCATAAGGACACAGCCCGCCTCTCAAAACCCGCCCTCAAACGAAAACGGCGCCTCCCGTGGGAAGCGCCGTCCACTAGCTTATGTGGCTATCTTGCGGCCTAGAGCATCTTGCGCAGGTCGCGAAGGTGGTCCAGGCGCTCCTGGGCCCGCTGCCGCTTTTCGTCCGTCCGGGCGTCCTCGACATCTTCCTCGGCGTTCTTGATTTCGCCGTCGAGATGGTCGGCGCTGAGATCGGTCAGCGGTACGGCATGTTCGGCAAGGAGCGTCAGGCCGCCCGCCGTCACTTCCGCGAAACCGCCGCGAACGAAATAGCGTTCCTTGGACTTGCCGCCTTCCTCGACGTCGATGACGCCGGGGCGCAGCACGGTCATGATCGGCGCGTGGCCGGCCATGATGCCCATATCGCCTTCCTTGCCCGGCACGACGACCATATCGACGTCGTCGGACAGCAGAAGCCGCTCGGGGCTCACCAGATCGAAACTCAGCTTGTCAGCCATCATCTAAG